>CAZFLF010000074.1:0-12549 GCA_964519825.1 uncultured Pirellulaceae bacterium
ACAAGCCGCGATCGATCAAGTCGCGAATCAGTGCCCCAATTGCCTGGTCGAGCGGCGGGATTAGCTTCCGCGCCCCTTCTTCAGTCTTGTATTGTCCCGTTGATCCGTGGTGATCCCACGGCACGCAATTGGCCGTGACGAAGGTCACTCCACGTTCGACCAGCCTGCGAGCCAGTAGCGCGGACTGGCCGAAGGTGTGTCGCCCGTATTGATCGCGCAACGATGCGGGCTCGGAACCAATATCAAACGCCTGGCGAACTCGTTCGCTCCCGAGCAGGTCGAAGGCGGCTTGATTGTGTGCGTCCAGATTGGACATCCGAGCTTCCGCGCCGGCCTGAATTCGGTCGAGCCCCGCGAGCAAGCTCCGCCGGTCCCCAATGCGATCCAGAGATAGTTGCGGTGCCAGAACCAAATTCTTCACACCGAAGTTCGAATCGTTGGGATCCGAATTTACGATGAACGGATTAAATCCGCCCCCCAAATACGCCGCATAATGGAACAAGTTGTCGGTCCCGCCTCGCAAGTGGGGAACCGCGACATACGAGGGCATCCCAGATCGATTCGGGCCGCGTAGATTCGCCACAGCGGACCCCAGCGCGGGGCGGCGTTGAATCTGGTTGTCCGGTGCGTTGAACGCTGGGCCTTCAAAACCGGTCAACATCCAGTGATTGCCCTTCGTATGGTCTCCAGAACCGTGATTCACCGTTCGCACCACGGCCAAGTGGTCCATGAGCTTGGCTTGCTCGGGCATCAATTCGCTGAACTGGAATCCGGCAATGGAAGTTTCGATCGCACGGAGCGGGCCACGATATTCCGCCGGGGCCAGCGGCTTGGGATCCCAAGTCTCCATGTGTCCTGGCCCGCCGCTTAGCCAAATCAGAATCACGCTCTTGCCGGCGGCCGACGGACGGACCGCCCCCTGTGCCTTCAATCGCAGCACGTCGGACAATGCCAGCCCGCCAATCCCCAATACTCCAGCTTGCAGAAAACTGCGTCGAGTCGCATTGGAGACAAATGCCTGCTGCGTCGCAGCCGTGTTGCTTGGATTCTGTTGCGACATGGGTCAGTTCGATTTGGGTGGGAACGGTCGTGGACGTATTCTATTCTGCCAACTGGTCCCAACCAAGACGGAACCGTTCCCATAGCCAGCGCACTTGAACGTGACGTGGCTCGCGCACTTAATGGGACGTATAGGACCCATACGTCGAATAGGACCTATTTGATCGGCTACAGCGTGGCAGCTACGAAGTTTTTCCTTTCCGTAGCGCTCGACCCGGTTTCGCGCCGGTGGGTTGGCCTTTCTCCAAAACGAGACGGCCGTTGACGACGACGTATTCGATTCCCTCACTGTATTGAAACGGGCGATCGTAAGTCGATCTGTCGATGACACGGTTCGGATCGAACACGGTCACGTCCGCGAAGGCACCGGGACGCAGCGTTCCTCGCTCGACGAGTCCTAGCTTCGCGGCGTTCAGAGATGTCATTTTGCGAACCGCGTCTTCCAGTCGCAGCAGGCCGCGTTCTCGAACATAAACGCCGAGCACTCGAGGAAACGTGCCGAAGTTGCGCGGGTGTGGGTTGCCTCGCCGCAGTGGCCCCTCAATTGCGTAGGCGGACCCGTCCGATCCGATTGAGCACCACGGTTGGAGCAACGCCAAATTCATGTCCTGTTCCGTGTGGTGCTCGTAGACCGTCGGGACCGACCCACCATGATCGATCAAGATGTCGAACAGCGTGTCGAGTTGATCCGGTTCCGGGGTCTTGCCGGCGTTCTTCAGAGACATCACTCGGTCCATTGTTAGACCCTCGTAGTCTCCCGCACCGCTGACGAGCATGCGCGACCAATCGCCGCCAACCGCGGTGAAGTGGTTGTACCAACCTGGCAGACCACTGCGAATGTCCTGCTTCAAACGCGGACGTTGGGCCGCATCCTTCAGCCGCTCCAGCATCTTCGCCTTCCCTCCTTCGTGAGCCCACGGTGGGATAATGCTGGCGAGATTGTTGTTGCCTCGCGTGTACGGATAGACGTTGGCTTGCACATTCACGCCGCGTTGGCGGGCGGCCTCGATCAGCGCGATGACTTCATTCATCTTGCCCCAGAACTTTTGGTCGGCGATTTTGAGGTGGATCACATCGACAGGCACGCCGGCCCGTTCGCCGATCGCGATCGCTTCCTGCACCGCGTCGAACACATCGATTCCTTCGTGGCGATTATGAGTCGAGTAAATCCCGCCGTGCCGGGCCACCACCTGACATAGCTGAACAATGTCGTCGGTCTTCGTGAGCGAACCCGGCGGCATTGCCAACATGCTGGACAACCCAAACGCGCCGTCCCGCAACGCTTCATCAAGGAGTTCTTCCATCTTGGCAAATTGGTCGGGTGTCGGCCGATCGAATGACGTCCCCATGACGCTCTGCCAGATATTGTCCAACCCCACATACGAAGCAACATTCACGGCAACGCCCGATCGTTCCACGGCAGCGAAATAACCGCCGAGCGTGGCGAACCGAACCGATTTTGTGTCGTCCTGCAACGGTCGCAGCGCGCCGCTGTACGGCCCGGCCGAGTTACCTTCGCCGAGTACCTCGGTCGTCACTCCTTGGCGAATTTTGCTCGGAGCGTTACCGTCTTCCAACAGCAAGTAGTCAGAGTGCGAGTGCATGTCGATGAACCCCGGCGCGACGATCAAACCGCGGACATCGATCTCTTTGCTTGCCGCGGCAGTCGGAATCCGCCCGACGGCCACAATCTTGTCACCACGAATTGCGACGTCGCCGAGCCGCCACGGATTGCCAGTGCCGTCGACAATCTTGCCTCCACGGAGGACTAGGTCATACGGCTGCTCCTCACCGAGAGCCCTCGTCCCGGCAACGACGAACGCAACGAGACAGACAGTTCGAATACACTGGTGCGTTGAAAACATAACGACTCCGATTTCAGCCCGTCGCCATGCCCCGGTCAAACGCGTCTTGATCGCGGAGGTAGACCGCTAGGGTCGACTCGAATTGCTCACCAGAGATTTGCCAGACCGGTTGGTGGTCGGTGTGGGCATTGCAATGATTCACCAACAATCGATACAGGAACTTGAAGAGCCGCCGCGGCACGCGCAATTGGCGGAAGGTGTCGATCAGGCGGCGCTCCGTGACGCTCGGAGCGAACAGGTCGCACAGGGAAACCGTTTTTTGGCCGTTGGAACAAGCCTGCAATCGCGCATTGGCCACGTCGAACAGGGCTTCGCCGGACCATTCAAAATTGGCGATCAGGTTTTGCTTATCGAGCCGCGCCCGTTCGTAAAACTGCTTCTCCTCGCGGTCCAAGAATCGAGTCAGTTCCAGCGGCAGCATGAGCTTCAGGCCCAGCCCTGGATGCTTGAGGAACTTATTGTCGAGCATCGGCCACAACAGCGCTTTCATCAGCTCGACCGAACCGTTAATGAGATGCGGTTCATCAAGTCGATCGACCAGCACAATAATGCCGGTATACCCGAGCGTGCGCAGGATGGCCTGCAATTTGAGCAGCAATTCGTATCGGTCGTCGGTTCGGTCTTGCTTCGGCAACGGTTGTCCGGCCAGTTCCGCGAACGTGAAATGCATCAGCGCCGGGCGCAGCTGGCTGGACTCACGGTTGCCGACTCGCAAGTGCTTGAGAACGCCGTGTGCCAACCAAAACGATTTCCACTGCCGCCACAGCCAGGGAATCCATCCGAGGAGTGACAGCACGCCATATAACCAAAGCGGCTTCAACATTTGTCCGTGACCCAGCGCGAACAGCGTCATAATTATCGCGATTGCGGCAATCGACCAGACGCAACCCAGCGCGAAGGCGCCGGCGGCTTTCCAGGTGCCAAATCGCAGCTTGTGCCTTAACTTGCGCCACCGCCCTGTAAACGTTTCCGCCAGAGACTGGTCGTAGCACGCGGCCAGCACCAAGAGGTCGCGCGCTTGATGGCGATTGAGTTTGGCTAGCAGTTCCGTGCTGATGGAATCGTTGCCGTTGGCAGAACTGACTCCGTTCGTCGCCAAAATGTGATCAACCAGATCCGTCACACCCAGTGTGAGGATCGCATCCATGTGGTCCCACAGTTTCCATTGCGCCAGGGCCCGATCCGCGCGACGCTTTCGGCCGCTCAATTTGTCGCAGAAGCGATCCAAGAAGGGATTGAAGTCCTCGTAATGGATCACGAAGACTCGGTCACCGGCGTGCTCGCGGTTGTAACTCTGCAGATGTCGAGCGATTTGCAGTCGCATCGCCGTCTTGCCCGAACCTTTTTCGCCGAATACCAGCGCGGTCGACGGTTCGCGCGGATCGCCGTACACCTTGTCCCACGTGGGATGAAAGGTGCTGGAGATGCAATGGTCCTTGAACACCGGATCGGTTTGCGCGTCTTCTTCCGCAAACGGATTGCGCAAGATGCCGTGGTATTCGAGAAACTGCTGGATCTTCATGGTTGCCGTTCAAGGGGTCGCTGACATCGCACCGTCAAAGGAAGACGGAGGGATTGAGGGAAATCGAAAACGTCGTCTCTCCGTCTCTCCGTCCCTCCGTCTCTCCGTCTCTCCGTCTCTCAATCCCTCCGTCCCTCCATCCCTCCGTCTCTCCATCCCTCCGGTACGGCACGCCGACTACTCGCTCTTCGCTGCGGGCTCTTTTTCCGCATCATACGGCTTTTCGCTTTGTTCTTTGCCGCCGATCGCGGTCCGAAATGCAGTGGCGGCCGCCGCGACGGTCTTTTCCGGACCAACCAGCTTGAGGAAGTAGAGTCCTTTCTTTTCCACGGACAGAATTACGCCAAGCATGCGAGCGCCCGGCATCGGTTCGGTTTTGCCGGCTCGCGGCGGGCCGACCGGCTTCTTGTAGGTTCCGGTGATATCAACCAGGACGTAATCTCCGAGCTGGGACTTTCCTTGCGTCGACTTCGTCTTGCGTTCCACGGCCTGGAATTGCTCGACCCAGCGATCGATATTGCTCTTTACTCCGCCGCCGGCGCCAAAGTTAAAGATGGCGAGCTCCGCTGGTTCCTTGTCTCCATCAGCGGCCGGAATTTCAAACTGGCCGAGCCGCAGGCTGTTCGACGGTTCCTGCTGTTTCCAAGTGGCCGGCACCGTAAGTTTCAAATCATCGATCTTGGTCTCGCGTGTCTCGTCCGCGGAATTGGCAACGGACGGGTTCATTAGGAACATGACGCCCAACAATATCATCAGCCTGCGTAACATCTCGGAGCCCTCATCTTCGCGAAAGGAACTAGCTTTTTGTCGTCAGCACATACACCAACACGGCCAATAACGCGACCACGATCAGCACCAGGACTATCACTCCGGTCAGCGATTTCGGTGGGGTTGCGGCACGTGCGGCAATCGCCGTTGGCCGAGAACCGGTTGGTTCGGTGGCTGCGGATTGCAATTGCAGTGACACCGTTTCGCGTTTCGCCATGGTGGCGGTCGAAGCAGTATAAGTCGGGTTCAGCGTTGGGAACACGGGACCGGCGGTCAACCAGTCGGGCCAACCTTCGCGCCACACGAGTGAGTCCGCGGACACGCGCCCCTCGACAATCCACTTCCGCATTACTTCCCCTTTGGCCGGCCCGAACTGTCCACCGGACGGCGGACGAACGTACCAAATCGCTTCGGGCGCTTCGGCAATCGGATCGACCGTGGGGCCGGTCGCTGGCGAGCGATGTTTTGCATCGGCTGGAGAGTCCGTGGATGCAGTAATCGTCGCAGTTGTCAGGTGCCGTTTGCCGTTTGAGGTCGCGGCCCCCGCCCCGGAATTCGGCTTGATCTTGGGAGAACCTCGTGGGATCTCGCTTTCGGGTGGGATGCGAAACCGAGCAGCGCAATGGGGGCAGATACCCCGCTTGCCGGCCAAGAAGGATTTCACATGCAACCGGTGACCATTTGGACAGTAAAAGCGAATGCCCATCTTACTGCCCGCAGGTTGGAAAACGGTTGACGGCGATGCTGGGAAAAAAGTGACGCACGATACCATTATAACTGTCATCAATCCGTTGGGAAGTTTGTTGCGAAGCACGAAACAGAGAGAATGCTGTGCCGATGCCGGCTCCAGGAATAATCGGCACAATCGAAGCGTTTCGGAGTCGAAAGATTGCTGCGGAATGATTCCGGTACTGCGTTTTCGTCGGGTCCCGCCATCAAACGTTCCTCAGGGGAATGTCCACCGCCGATTGCGAGTATCACCAGAATGGATTCAGATTGCTCCCCCTGTTGCTACCTAGTCCATCCTTCCATCCCGAGCAAGTCATGAAGCGTGAACCAGCGTCCGACGGACCGGTCGAAGTCGGTTTTGTCGGCGACATGACCGACCACTCTGCCGACCTGACGGATAAACTGCTGGGTATTCCGCGTGGCGGAGAATGTGTGTTGTATTTCGATTCGCCCGGCGGAAGTCCGTACTGCGCCTTGTCGCTGATGACCCTGATCATCGTCCGTGAAATGAAAGTGACAGGCATTGTGACCGGGGAATGTTCCTCGGCTGCCCTTTGGCCACTGGCTGCCTGCCGACGGCGCTTCGTGACTCCTTTCAGCGTATTGCTATTCCATCCGATGCGTTGGCAAAGCGAAGAGCACGTGCAGTTGATGGAGGCGGCGGAGTGGGCCCGACATTTTGGCAACTTGGAATTGCAAATGGACCAGTTGTTGGCGGACTTGTTCGACGTTCCGCTAGCCAAATTGCAAGCCTGGATGCGGCCAGGACGTTATGTAACGGGTCAGGAGTTCGCCACTCTGGGGCTCGCGGAGATCATGGACCCGCTTGCCATGGCCAAGCAAAACGCTGCCAGTAAATCGTCGCGCCGACGGTGATTTAACGTAGCGCAAGTGTCCCGCTTGCATCGTCTGGGTGGCCGGGGCAAAGCGACTGCGATGCCCCAGAATCGGTTGAGTCTGGGGCTTCGCAAGCTCAGCCGCCAGCCACCCATCGTTCGGTTCTGGTCGCAAGCTGCGAGGCGCGGTATCGTACTCGACGTAGTCTCTTAGGAGCCGCTGACGTGAAAATGGTCATCGCCATCATCCAACCCACCAAACTAAAGGCCGTGCAAGAGGCCCTCACCAGAATTGGCGTCGAGCGCATGACGGTTTGTGACGCGCAAGGTTACGGCCGGCAACGCGGACAGATCGCGACGTACCGCGGAGTCGAGTACAAGACGAATCTCCTGCGGAAAGTTGCCATCGAGATCGTCGTCAATGATGATTTCCTCGAGCGAACCATCGAAACCATCGAATTGGTCGCGCGGACCGGACCCGACGGAAGCATCGGCGATGGCAAGATTTTCGTGCTTCCCGCGGACGATGCCTACCGCATTGGCGGACTCGTAAGCGGCCCAGAAGCCGTGTGATCGGCCCGGAGAATCATTTGAACGTCTTGTATCTCACCAGCGACCTGCTTTTTTCGACTCGAGTGACGTCCTTCGCCGGCCAAATCGGAGCTGTCGTCCAGGTTATCGGGAGCGCCGATCAGCTGCGAGACCGACTGGCGTCAGTTCCAGCAGCCGCGGTTCTTGTCGACCTCGAACATCGCGAAGCGGAACCGGTGGTGCTTTTGGCCTTGATCGGAGCAAGCTCGCCGCAACCGACGACTATTGCCTACGGTCCGCATGTGAAAGAGCCACTGCTCAACGCCGCGCGGGATGCCGGCTTTGATCTGGTCCTCAGCCGTGGGCAATTCGACCAGCAAATTGGAAAACTGCTTCTGGAGATGCTGCAAAAGCAATCACTAGGTCCGACATCATGAACTGCATCGCATCGTTGACGCTATTGTTGACACTCGCGGCCCCGACTCCCGATGAAGCGTTTCGCTCTGGCGTGCGGCCGACGGAGCCGCTTACACCGGAACAACAACAGCGCACCTTTCACCTGCCGCCCGGTTTCGAAATCCAACTCTTCGCGGCGGAACCCGACATCCAAAAACCGATGAACCTGGCGATCGACGCTGCCGGGCGATTGTGGGTAAGCGGCTCGGTCGAGTACCCCTACGCCGCCGCCGAAGGTCAAGGTCACGACACCATCAAAGTGTTAGAGGATACCGACGGCGATGGCCGGGCGGACAAGATCACCACGTTCGTCGACGGACTCAACATCCCGATCGGGTTGTATCCGTATCGCGATGGCGTGATTGCGTACAGCATGCCGAACATCTGGTTCTTTCGCGATACCGACGGAGACGGGCGAGCCGACCAGCGCGAGGTCTTGTACGGACCGCTGGGTGTTCCCCGTGACACGCACGGGATGCAAAACGCTTTCCGGCGCGGATTCGACGGCTGGTTATACGTGAACCATGGATTCGCGAACGAGACGGCGATCACGGCTCGTGACGATAGTTCGGTCACGCTGCAAAGCGGAAATACCTACCGGCTGCGGCTCGACGGATCGCGCGTCGAGCAGTTCACCTGGGGACAAGTAAATCCATTCGGGAGCACGTTTTTGCCGGACGGCGATGTGATCACGGCCGACTGCCATAGTAAACCCCTCACGCTACTGCTCCGCGGCGCTTATTACTCGAGCTTTGGCAAGCCGCATGACGGACTCGGATTCGCGCCAGACCTGATGAGCCACGATCATGGCTCGACCGCCATTTGTGGAGTCGCACAACTCACCGGTGAGAATTTTCCGACGGAGTTTCGCGACCGGCTGCTCGTCGGCAATGTCATGACTAGCCGGATCAATCAAGACACGCTGCGTTACACCGGCTCATCTCCCCGCGCGGTCGAACAACAAGATTTTCTCACGACGGATGATCCGTGGTTTCGCCCGGTCGATCTACGACTTGGACCGGACGGTGCGCTGTATGTTGCCGACTTCTATAACCGCATCATCGGCCATTACGAAGTGCCGCTCGAGCACCCGGGACGAGACAAGCATCGAGCTCGAATCTGGCGCGTGACCTATCGTGGCCAACCGTCAACGAGCGTGGCACGCTCTCTTCGCAGTCTGGCCCAGGCTGACGTGCATGCATTGATCAGGGCGCTAGCCAGCTCGAATCTGACGCAACGCATGCTGGCCAGCGATCAACTAACCGATCGAATCGGCGAATCCGCGGCGCCTCATCTGCTTGAAGCCGTGGGCAACCGCTCCAGCGAGACAACGCGCGTCCACTCTCTGTGGGTTTTGCATCGCCTGAACCAACTGCCCGCGACAATTCTGTTGACTGCGACGCAAGATGCAAATGAACTCGTTCGCGTGCACGCACAACGGATCCTTTCCGAGACCACTCCGTGGACGCCGGAAATGATCGCGTCGGTCAAACGAGGATTCGCGGAAGACACTCCAATCGTGCGGCGCGCAGCGGCGGACGCTGCGGGGAAGCAAGCCAGTGGGTTCACTAATGAATTACTGGACGCATTGCAACGGACTTCAACGAACGATCCAGTTCTGCGGTACACATTGCGCATGGCCGTACGAAGCCAGTTGCAGCGGCCTGATGACTGGAATTCCGTGCGCGAGCTGCCATTGCCGAAAGATCTGCGTGTTCTTTTGGCCGACATCGCTCTTAGCGTTCAGAGCCCCGAAGCCGCCGATTATCTATTCACTGTCCTGCGAAATGCACCGGCGGACGTTGGCCGAGTGGAATCGCAGCTGACGCACCTGGCGGTCAATCTGCCTGTGAGCCGACTTGACGAACTTATCGCCGTCATGCGTGACAAGGTGCGACTCAACTTGGATTTGCAATCAAAGCTGCTGCTCGTGTTGAACCAGCGACTGGCGCAACGAGGAATCCGCGAATCGCCGGCAGTTCGCGCCTGGGGTTGTGATCTGGCCACGCAGTTGCTCTCCGCCGAGAACTCCGGCACGATGTGGTCGAACCGCACTGCGGATAACCCGTGGGGGCTCGAAGTGCGACGTTGCTCCGACGGGCGGTCGACAAGTTTCCTCAGTAGTCTGCCTGGTGGAGAGGAGCAGACCGCCCTCCTGCGATCGCACACGTTTGTGATCCCGCCCAAGCTGACGTTCTTTCTTTGTGGACATCTTGGTTTTCCAAACAAGCCAGCGATCGAGAACAATTACGCGCAACTGCGGCTGGCCGAATCCAACGAGATCCTCGCCAAAGTGTTGCCGCCGCGCAATGACAAAGCGCAACGGGTGGAGTGGGACCTGACGGCTCATGCCGGGAAGCATGGTTACGTCGAGCTCGTCGACGGGCTCGATCTTGAGGCCTATGCGTGGCTCGCCGTGGCCCGGTTCGAACCGCCGGTTGTGGAAGTGCCACCCACTTCGCCAGCGTCTCTGGCCGGGCGCCAGATCGCTGCCGCCAATCTGGCCATGTCGCTGAAGTTGGCGGAACTGCGGGAGCCGCTGCTGCGTTTGGTCGCCGATGGGGATACCGATTGGCGGGCACGGAAGTCGGCAGCGCAGGCTTGTTTGGCGGACACTCAGCGACCTCTGCTCGTAGCGATGTGCGCGCTGTTGGCCGAATCGAGCGTGGACCTGGCACTGCGCGAAGAGATCGCCGCTGCGGTTTCGCAGCCAGCATCCGAAGTGGAGGGCAAACTGCTCGCCCGGCTAATGCAATCCGCACCCGCGCGCGAGCAGCGGCAAGTCGCAGACGCGTTGGCCGCAACCGCGGCGGGAGGAGTGGAGTTACTGCAACTGGTCGAACGCGGCCACGCCGCCGCTCGCCTATTGCAGGATCGCGTCATTCGCCAAAAACTTGCCGCACATAGCATCGCGGATCTGGAAGCTCGTTTGACCCGCCTGACCGCATCCTTGCCGGCGGTCAATGCGGAACTACAGCGATTGATCGACGAGCGCCGTCGCGAGTTCGTCAACGTCCGGCCAAACGCGCAGCGCGGCCAAGAATTGTTTGCTAAGCATTGCGCGGCCTGTCATCAGGTGCGCGGACAAGGGGCGCTGGTCGGTCCGCAACTCGACGGCATTGGCACCCGGGGAGCGGACCGTGTCATTGAGGATGTGCTGGATCCAAATCGCAACGTCGACGCGACGTTTCATGTCTCGGTTTTGACACTGACCGACGGCCGTGTGGTGACTGGTCTAGTGCGCCGCGAAGAAGGGGGCAATCTCATCCTGGCCGATTCGCAAGGCAAGGAATTCCCGGTACTTCGTGCGGACATTGACGAACGGAGCCTAACGAATACTTCGCTGATGCCAGCTAACGTCCCTGAGTTACTCAAGCCCGACGAGTTCCACGACCTGATCGGATATCTGCTGACATTGCGCGCCGCACGTTAAACCCGGATTCATATCGTCCCGGGATCGTCCGCAGCGTCAGTCGGACCTCAACGACCGGAGGCGCGAAGACTCGACCCCGGCCACCCCGCCGACTCGGCGGAGTCGCGTTTCATCCACCTGCCGAAGATGAACCCGGTCCGACCGATTGAGGCTGTGGCCGTTCTGGGACGGCTCGATGATCTTCGGGAGTCAGCGGGGAGCGGATGTATTGTCCGGGGATGCGTTCCGAAACCTGCCGCAGCATTTCGGCATAACGATCCAAATCTTCGGCGCATTCGTCCGCGAGGCGGCGGCGCGTCTCGCGCAGTTCGTCAATCAGCGGTACGGAAATCATGGTTCGAACTCCAAGAGCTGTTCGGGAGTGACAATCATGGGCGAGACCAAGTCCTACGGCTAGCCACAAATGGCTTGGCCTCGTATTCTGTTTGCCATGAGCACTTCAGCCGACCTTCCGTCATCTGGTTATCGGTATATCGCCAGCGTCCCCGGAGTTCGTAGCGGCCAAGCAATCGTCGAGGGGACTCGAATCGGCGCGCATGACGTGATCGCCCTCCTGCAAACGGTTGAGTCGGTCGAGTCCGTTGTTGCGAACTGCTTTCCCACAGTGACTCGCTCCCAAGTTTACGAATTGCTCGCGTACTATGAGGATCATCGCGGCGAAATTGACGTCCTCGTGTCACGTCAGATGCAGACGGAAGCATGACTTTCTTCTTCGACCATCACGTCCCCGAAGATGCCGCGTTCGCTACGTCGGCAATCCCAACAACAATCGCAACGTGACCCGGACTTTCGTTGCCCACCGCATCGCGGCTTCCGCCTGCCGCTTGTTGGCGTTTTCGCCGGGATACCGCGTCTCGACGGCGAAGTCGGTCAGGAAGATCAGCCCACGGCGTAACGACCGCAAACCCGGATGATGAGGAAGCAGTAACGACAATAGATTTTCCAGATTGTGCGTTCGTGGAATCGTCAGGCCGAGTTCTTGCAGCAGAGCTTTCAGGTATTTCTCAGCGGCCTGTTGGCAGTGAAAGCAGCGTGCGTCATGCACGGGCGGTCGAGCTTGATTTAACGTGTCGGCGACCTGGAAGTCGGCTTCGGCCTTGGCGACCCATTCCTTGGTCAACTTTTTCATAGAGGACTTTCCCTTTCGACACGATCTCTTTCAAAAATGAATCGCCCTCTGCCAGACGCCACGCCAGATTGCGTGGCGTACGTACCAGCAGATGCACCGGAAAAGGCGGCAGCGTGGCGAGGTGAATCTTCGCGGCCTGATCCAACTGGTTTCGAGCCGGCATCACCACGAGAATGTCCACATCGCTGTCGGCGTGCGTTTTGCCATAGGCGTGCGAGCCA
>CAZFLF010000075.1:0-12444 GCA_964519825.1 uncultured Pirellulaceae bacterium
AGGCTCTGTTGTGGCAGGTTCGGATTGGTCTTTCGCCTCCGGCGTCGGCGGAGTGAATGGTTGATCGGCCGTACCGATGCGCTGTTGGAATTCTCCGCGGTTGATTGGCAGCGGCGCGCGCAGAATGTAATTCAATCCGGGTGCTGGGGGGTGTTTGCTGCGCTCACGTTGTGCTGCGTCGTAATACGCTTTGCCAGGCCACGGACCTTCCGAGAGAAACACTTCGTTGAAATCCAATAATGAGCCCTTTTGATAGTGGACGTTCTTGATGGCATTCACGTGTTCCAGCAGGGCTCGATAGTAACCCGATTCCGCATCGGTCAGTCGGCGTTGGGCGTCCAACTGCAACTGTAGCAATTGAATCTTTTGTCCTTCGTCGACGCGCTCAAAGCGTTGTTCGAGCGCCGCGAGTTGTTCGCGGGCGGCACTGCGACGGTTGTAATTCGTTTGCGCGATCATGTAGGCGCGATCGACCTCCGCGATTGCCGCACTCAAGTCATGGGCGATGTCCCGCTCCGTTTGTTCGAGGAGTGTCCGTTCTCGCGCCAATTGCAGTTCGGCGTTTCGGACCGCTGCGTGCCCTTTCCGAAAGCCGATCGGCATCGTCATCTCGACTCCCAACTGCCATTCCTGGAAGTCGCCGGTTGTCAGATCCTGATAGGCGTTGTCAAATCTCGCGACCTGACGATCGCTGTCCGCGAGATCGTGCCCGAGGCCGCGCCAGCGATATCGCCCGACGGTATCCAGCCGCGGTAGCAGGAAATTGTTACTGGCGACCAGTTCCAACTCGCGGCGTTTCACCAGCCATTTCTGCCGTCGGATTTCCTCCCGGCGACACAGTGCCTCGATCAGGATTTCGTCCCAGTTGAACAGCACCTTGGCGATACCCGGTTCGTCAGTGGGCCGAACCAGGCGACCGTCGTTGATTGGAATGCCCATCAGCAATCGCAACCGTCGCTCGGAGGACTGCACACCTCCTTGTCCACGGACGGTCAACGTGCGAATGCGATCCTGCAACCGACCAGAAAGGGCATTCTGCAAATCCTCTTCCATGCGGAAGTATTGCTCGCGAGCCTGAGCTTCTTCTTCGAGTTCGCCCCCCCGGCGATTGGTTTCCTTCAGCGTATTGACTCGCCGCCAGGTTGTGAGCGCACGGTCGCGGGCGAGGATCCTGGTGTCCAAATCGCGATAGCCGAAGTACAGCTCCCAGTACGCGGTTTCTACGTCATTCACCAGATTGCGCACGCCGATTTCAAAGTCGGCCAGGCTGACGTCGGTATTAATCCGGGCCAGCAGAACACCGTTGAGCACCCCCGGTTGCGAGTTCGGGCCGGCAATGCGATTGAAGTCGACGCCAGCACCTTGCAGCAACGGTTGCCGGAACTCACCTTCCAGTTGCAGAGTCCACGGTCGGTTGGGGGTATCGTTGCCGGGAGAATTGTTGGAGTCGTAGTTGATCACCTTGCGGACGGCCAGATCGGCGCCTGTCGCGGTGGTCTTGTTGATTTCAAAGTTATAGGCGTGTAAGTCCTGTGCGAGGAGCCGCGTGCCCCCTCCGAAAAAGACGTTGTTGAGGGCTCGGTCGTTCTTCTCAAAGAACGTGGACGCCTCGAAAGACGCGTCGAATGCCGCCAACGCAGCGTCCACGCCCTGCTGCGGATCGGTGACCGCCAGAGCATAGTCCTGCACAGTCCGCACATTGCTCGGTGACTGAATGACCAGGCCGCCGAGATCGCGCAATGCTTGCGAGTGGTGCAGCGCTGTTTGAATCGCTTCCGACAGCGACATATCCCAGTATTCGGGCGGAGCTGCGGAATTGATCGTCAACGGAGCGGGAGTCGACGCCACATCGTCGAAAGATTCCGACGTGATATCGGGATACTCAATTTTCGACGCATGCTCGTGAAAATGGGCCAGATCGGGATCAAACTCGAATTCCGGTTGACGACGGCGCAGCGAACAACCTGGCAGCGCAAGCGCCGCAATCAAAACGAACGTCACGAGTCGGCTGAACACCGCTCTCATGGCCCACCCTGAAAGGAAGGGGAGCGCTGCGCACCGCTGCAAGCGGCATAACCGGCGCAGTTTGACCCCTATTGGCAAGTCATCGGCAGAACCATTGGGATTGAGCCTGTCTTTTTCGTTACAACCGGCAGATTCTCCGTAACCGTGCTAGCGAACTCAATCCGCAGATGTAGCCAAATCGCTTGTTTAATCGCAAGCCGTAGGCGTGCGCGTAATTCCGTCAATGTGCGAAAGTCGCGCACGCCTACGGCTTGCGGTTAAACGAGCCACAACAAGTTCGGGTACTTTTGTCCTGGGCGGCTATACTGAAACTCATGTCTCGCACCTCTTCCGCGATTGATTGTGAAGCGGTCGAAGCGACGTGGCGCAACCTGGAGCAGCAACTCGACGAACTCCTCCGGCTCGCAGCGACCACACCTTCCGCCGCGGAATTCAATGCAGCGCTGCTGTCACGCGCCATGCAAGCAGTCGCCGCGCGCGCCGCAGTTTTGTGGACATCTCCGCGAGGCGCGGATTCGTCCGTGCATGCAGGCACAAACCAAGTGAGTCATCCACCGCCAGCGACCTGGGAACTCGATTCCTTATCTGGCGCGGTTCGGGACGAACTGTTCGCAGGTTCCGAGCACGGGGCTGCCATCCACGCGGCAGCGTTGCAGCGACGGCTGACGGACAATAACGGCTACCCTGTGGGGCTGGATCCATCCTCTGGTCTGCGCGGCGACGATTGGTGGAGCGCGTTGGCTCCGGTGAGCGTCGACGGGCGAATCGTGGCGGCGCTCGAATTCCTGTGGCCGATGGCCGTGCCGCCAGCCATGCTGCGAAACATCGCTAACGTGTTGACGGCGTTCGCGGAGGCTGCCGCCGAGTTTTATCGTCGAGGCCAGTTGCAGGACTTACGACTCCGGTTGGGCGAAGGTCTCGCTCTGGACGGCTTCGCTCTCGACTTGCAACGCCTGGCAGACGAACGAGCAATCTGGTTCACCGTCGCTAATGAACTTGGCCGGTTCGTCGATTGCGACCGGGTCGCCGTGTTGACGGATAGTGGTGGATGGCGAGTTCGCGTCGTCAGCCACATCGACGCGCTGGACCGACGTTCGCCGGTGGTACGCAGTGCGGAGCGTCTGGCGGCGGCGGCACTGCACGACGCCCAGCCTGTGTGGCTGCACAAAACGTCTCTGGCCGATTCACTCCCTGCAACGTTGCGTTGGCAGAATTACCTCGAGGAAAGCTCAACGCGATCGGCGGCGCTCATTCCGTTGATGGACTCCGGTTCGGCGAACCGGGACGCACACAGCCCGGTCGTGGTCGGTGCGTTGCTCATCGACCGTTTTGCCGAACAGCCGTTCACAGCGGACGAGCAACTCAGGATCGAGCAGCTGGCCCGGCACGCCGCCGCGGCACTGGCCCGCGCGACGGATTTGCGGCGCAACTCGCTGCTGACAAAACTCTGGCGTAAGTCCACGGTCGTCGTCGTGCTGCTCGCGGCCAGCGTGGGTGGCGCGGCGTTCATTCCGGTTGACTTGGAAATCTCAGCCCGTGGCGAACTGCAGCCTGTGGCTCGCCAAGATGTCTTCGCGCCGACCGACGGGCTCGTCCGACAACTGCACGTGCGCGATGGGCAACAGGTTGCCGCGGGAACAATACTGCTCGAGTTGACAAACGACGATTTGGAATTCCAGGTGACTCGATTGACCGGCGAATTGCAGACAGCGCGACAGCAACTAGTCACGGTGCAATCCGCACGTCTTGATACGGCCGCGTCGGCACCGGCTCGCGATCAGCGGGGACAACTCGAGGCGGAAGCAGAACGACTGAAACAAGTTATTCAGGGTTTGGAGCAGCAATACCAGCATCTGCTGCGCCGACGCGATGAGCTGACGGTGCGCAGCCCCATCGCCGGGCGGATTATCACTGCCAACCTAGACCAGGTTCTGCGATCGCGGCCATTGCGGCGTGGACAGCAACTGCTGACAGTCGCCGATGAGCATGGGCCGTGGGTCATGGAACTTCGAGTCACGGATCAGGATGTCGGGCACGTGCTGGCAGCGCGGCAAGCAGGCAGCCCGTTGCCGCTGCGATTCGTGCTCGCCACCCAACCCACGGTGACTCACCGCGGCACCGTCGACCAAATTGCGGATTGGACGGATTTTGACGAGTCCGGAGAACCGGGGGTGCGCGTCACGGCGCTCATCGAAACCCCGGCGGGTCTCGCGGCGCGTCCGGGAGCCACAACAACTGCCAAGATTAATTGTGGCCGGAATCGGCTCGGCTACGTCTGGTTGCGGGACCTGATTGAGTTAGTGCGAACGCGGATACTGTTTTGAGACTGCGGAACGCGTGGGGGACGACACAAACCATGAATACTGCCTGGATAATCTGTTGTCTGGCTGTGGCGGGCGACCCAGCACCGTTAACTATCGACGCGGCACTGCTGACGATTGCCGAGCAGGCTGAAGTCCCCGCTCGGGATGCCGGTCTGTTGGCAGAGATTTCTGTACGTGAAGGGCAAATTGTGAAAGTCGGAGATCCACTCGTGCGGCTCGAGGACGCGGACGCGAAGTTGGCGCATGCCAAAGCCTTGATCGACGTGCAACGCGCCAAGAATCTGGCGGGAAACGATATCAAGCTTCGTCTGGCGCAGAAAGAATCTGAATATGTCAAAGCGGAATATCAACGCGCGACCCAGTCGGAGGAAAAGTTACCCGGCAGCGTTTCAAATGCGGAACGCGACCGTCTGCGACTGCAAGCTCAACGCGCCGTTTTGGAAGTAGAACAAGCCGAATTCGACCTCGCCACAGCGAAACTGGCCGTGAATCTCTTCGAGAATGAGCTGCGGCTGGCGGAAGAAAAACTGCATCGCCGGCGGATCGCGGCTCCCATTTCTGGCACCGTCGTGGCGATTCCCAAACGGCTGGGCGAATGGGTCGAGCCTGGCCAATCCGTCGTGCGGGTGCTGGCCACCGACAAGCTCCGCGTGGAGTTTTTTCTGCAGGCGGAACAGGCGACCGCCGATCTGGTTGGCAAGTCCGTGCGATTTACCCTGCCCAACGCAGCGCAAAACTCAGCAAACTTCGCAGGAAGCGTGTCGTTCGTCAGTCCCGAAGTCAGCCCGCTCAATGGCCAGGTTCGCATTTGGGCCGAGATCGATAACCGCGACGGCCGGCTGCGACCGGGTCTGGCCGGCGCCCTGATTATTAAACGATGATTGCACGTGCCTCCGATCTCGCCGCGACGGCTCGTCCGTTGCCTTTGGAACGCCGCCACGATATTGACGCGGCATCGCTGATCGTGCGCGGCCAGCGGTGGTGGCGGTTGAAGGATCCGGTCACGCTGCAATTCTGGCAATTCGGCGACGAAGAACACTTCCTGTGGAGTCAGTTGGAGGCGGGTGTCAGCCTGGCGGAATTGCAGCAACGATTCATTCGGCGTTTCGCACCGCGTCGCATTGAACTACCGCATCTCCATCAGTTCCTCGGCGCACTGCACCGCGAAGGCTTGGTATTTTCGACTGCCGCCGGTCAAGGCGAAATACTGCTTGATCGGCACAACCAAAAGCGCTCCCGGCGACGCTGGCAGTGGCTGACGAATCTGCTGGCAATCCGTTTTCGCGGCCTCGATCCGACAGGGTTGCTCGAGTGGATCTACCCGCGCGCGGCTTGGCTGTTCGCCCCGTGGTCGCTCGTTGCATTCGGATTGCTGGTACTGAGCGCGGTGTTGCTTGCCGGAAGTGAAGCAGCACAGATCGTCGCGCGATTGCCGCACGCGGTCGAGTTTCTAACCCCCACCAACCTGGTGTGGTTGGCCGCGACATTGGCGGCCATAAAAGTTTGCCATGAACTGGGACATGCGCTCACCTGCCGACACCTCGGCGGCCGATGCCACGAGCTCGGAATAATGTTACTGATCTTCACGCCGTGTCTCTATTGCAACGTCTCAGATGCTTGGCTCATGCCCAGCCGGTGGCGGCGCATGGCGATCGGCGCAGCTGGGATATGTGTCGAGTTAACGTTGGCCGCCGGGGCGACCTGGCTCTGGTGGTTCAGCGAGCCGGGTCTGTTCTCGACGTTGTGCTTAAATGTGATGGTGATCTGTTCGGTCAACACGCTGTTGTTCAATGGAAACCCGCTGTTACGCTTCGACGGTTACTTTTTGCTCAGCGATTTTTTGGACTTGCCCAATCTACGGCAGGCCAGCGACGAGTGGCTGCGAGACTGGCTCGGTCGCGTCCTGTTCGGTGTCGAGCCATCCGCGGACCCGTCGACAACGTCTACCTCCCCTTACGTGCTGCGAGTCTATGCGTTCGCATCGACGGCGTACCGATTGTTTCTGACCGTGTTTGTGTGGTGGATGGTGTATCAGTGGCTGGCTGAATTGCGGTTGACGATTGTGGGAGCGGCGCTCGTGCTCCTGTCCGCGGTCGCGATCATCGGTCATTCGACTTGGAGCGGCTGGAAGATGTGGTCAACTGCGTGGCAAGATCGTCGGGTGCGGTCAGGGCGAGCTGCGATCTCGTTGACTGCCGCCGTGGCACTGCTCGGCGTGATCGGATTCGTACCGTGGCCGCGCAGCGTGACGGCTCCCGCTGTATTGCGTCCAGCCGATGCAACCACGATCTACGTCCCCCTTCCCGGCACACTGATCGGCAGCGTGACACCAGGTACGCGAGTGAAGTCGGGCGACACCCTCGCACGGTTGCGAAATGAGGAACTCGAGCAGGACCTGTTGCGGCTTTCCAGCGAACGGGACGTGTTGCGTCGTCAACTGGAAAGCCTGACCCGGCAGCAAGTGCACGACTCACGGTCTGGAGTGGCCAGTGTCGCGGGCCAGCTCGGAACGGTGGAACAACAGCTTGCCGACGTATCGGGGCGACATAAGCAGAAGCTCGTCGACCAAGAGCAATTGACGCTGCGCGCGACGTGCAGCGGCGTTGTCCTTGCGCCGCGCTCGATGCGCTCTGCAGCACAGGGGAATGAATTGCGAGAATGGCAGGGAACACCGTTGGACGCCAAGAATGTCGGCTGCTATCTCGAGGCCGGCGATGTGTTGTGTCAGATCGGTGAACCGGATCGCCGGGAAGCGATTGTGGTGGTCGAACAATCGGATATTGATTTCGTGCGCGAGGGGCAGGCGGTCAGCGTGCAACTTGACGAACTTCCACATGCCAATTTGCTGGGTACCGTGCGGCTGATCGCTGAGTTATCGACCGCAGCCGCGCCGGCGGAATTGGCTGCCAAACGACTACTGCCAATGTCTAGAGAATCTGGCGAACCGCAGTTGCTGGGCACGCACTATCAAGTCACGGTCGCACTCGACGCGGGTCCGCCCGTTCCGCTTGGCGCTTCCGGTTGGGGAAAGGTTCGGGTTGCTCCGCAGACGGTGGCGGGGCGGGTCTACGGCACACTTTGCCGTACGTTTCGCTGGTGACCTACCGGCCTCATCCCCCAGACGCCCCCCAGTGGATAGACTCTGCTTCATGTCACCCGTCATACCACGGTATCTGGTCCCCTTCGAACCGAAGCGTCTACCACATTGTTTTACCGATGTACTGATCATTGGCGGAGGGCTGGCCGGTTTGCGCGCGGCGATTGCGGTGCCGCCCGGTTTGGATTCGCTGGTGGTCACGAAGGACGCGATCGAGCAATCGAACAGCAATTTTGCCCAAGGTGGCATTGCCGGAGTGATTGATCCTGAGGACCGCTTCGAAGAACACGTCGCCGACACTCTGGTAGCGGGTGGCACGCTCTGTGACGAGCAAGTCGTTGAAATGGTCGTCCGTGAGGCGCCGCGTCGCATTCGTGAATTGATCGACTGGGGAACTCGGTTCGATGAGTCAGACGGGGAGCTTGTGCTTGGTCGGGAAGGAGGTCACAGCCGCAATCGGATCGTCCACGCACTTGGCGATGCGACGGGCAAGGAAGTGATGCGGGCGGTCATCGACCGAGTGCGACATTTGCCCAACGTAGAAATTCGCGCCAACACGTTCACTCTTGACCTGCTCACGCATGAAGGAGCTTGCCGGGGCGCGATCATCGCCAACGAGCGTGGCGAGAAGACGATGGTCTGGGCCAAACAGACGATTCTTTGCACGGGCGGAGCCGGGCAGATTTATCGCGAATCGACCAACCCGCCGGTCGCGACCGGAGATGGCCATGCACTCGCCCTGCGCGCCGGAGTGGAGCTGCGCGATATGGAGTTCGTGCAATTCCATCCAACGGTGTTGTACATCGCCGGTAGTAGTCGCAGCCTGATCACGGAGGCGATTCGTGGCGAGGGGGGGCGATTGATTGACCGGCACGGATACCGCTTCATGCCCGATTACGACAAGCGCGAGGAATTGGCACCGCGCGACGTGGTGTCGCAAGCGATCGTCGTACAAATGGAGCGGACACGGCATCCCAGCGTCTATCTCGATTTAAGCCATCTCGACCCCGCTTTCGTCCGGCGACGATTCCCGGGCATCGATGCGACTTGCCGAGAATTCGGCCTCGACATCACGCGTGATCGAATTCCCGTGCGGCCCGGAGCCCATTACATGATCGGCGGTTGCACGGTGGATTTGGTCGGCCGGACGACGCTGCCAGGATTGTGGGCGGCCGGCGAAGTGTCTTCCACGGGCCTGCATGGCGCCAATCGGCTGGCGTCCAATAGCCTGCTTGAAGGACTGGTGTACGGCGCTCATGCCGGCGAAGGAGCGTCGCAGGCCGCGGCGCAAATGCCCGATGATTTCCACGCTCGGTCACTCGAGAATCCTGCTCGCGAACAGCCGACCGAACCGCTTGATTGGGACGATATTCGAAACTCGCTGAAGAGCTTAATGTGGCGTTCCGCCGGAGTGCAACGCGATCGCGAGCGACTCCAGGAAGCGGAAGAGATGATCCTGAACTGGCAACGCTACGTGCTGGCTCGGCAGTTTCAAGATGCGCGCGGCTGGGAATTGCAGAACATGCTGACCGTCGCTGCGGTGATGGCGGCTGCGGCCGACAGGCGTGAGGAGTCGCGCGGCGTGCATTTGCGTACCGATTTTCCCGCAATGGATGAAGTGCACTGGAAACAACACATCTGCTTCTGCCGCCAGCCGGACGGAGCCATAACCACGTCGCTCGCGCGGTAGCGAACACAAACGCCCGGTAATCTTGCCCGGTTTTTTTTGGAGTGCGGAGACTCGTCACCGCTTTAGGATTTTTGCTTTCTGCGAACGTCGTTCCAAAATCCAAAAGCGGTGACGAGTCCCAGCACTCCATATGCTATGCGTCGTCTTTGGGACTCCAGAACCACGCCAACCGGCAGGGGACGTGGAGCTGTAACTCGGACCAGGAACCCACTGGTAGCTCCAGCTGCGCCAGCGCGGCCGTTGCCATGTGTTCGTGCCGACCGCTGAGCGACTCCAGCAGATCTTGCAGTCCAGGGTTGTGTCCGACCACCAGTACTTGGTTGATCTCGTCGGACAACGTCTGCAACTTCTTGACATACGCGTTCGGCGGCGCCAGGTAGAACTCTTCGACCCACCGCAATTCAACGTCAAAACCACTGGCGTCTACCACTTTCCGCGCCGTTTTCCGCGCCCGTTTGGCGGTTGAACTCAGCACCAGGTCCGGTTGCAGTCCACGTTGCAAAAGAGCATGTCCCACACGCGGGGCATCGCGCTTGCCCCGAGTATTGAGTGGTCGGTCATGGTCGGACATTCCCGCTTCGGCCCAACTCGACTTGGCATGACGCAACAAAAGGAGGGATTTCATGGTGCTTGCTGCTCCGGACGAGAGGGGGACGTGGTGGGCACGTTATGCCGTTATACTTCACGCGGTCGTGAATGTAACCGCTCGTACCCGTGGCCCACTTTTCGGATTCTTGACCGTTCCTATACTGTGGCGTAAACGTCGTGAACCGAAAGGATCGATTGCCGTGGAAAAAGATCAGCATTCGGCTTCGTCTCGCCCCTTCTTGGCCCGCCATGAGTTCCTAATCCGACGCCTGCATTCGCTCAGCGGCTTGGTTCCGGTCGGCGCGTACATGTGCGTCCACCTGCTCACGAATGCCAGCGTGCTGGACGGGCCAGGCACGTTTCAGCGGGCTGTGTATCAGATCCACAGCCTCGGCATGGTGTTGCCGGTCGTGGAGTGGGGTTTCATTTTTCTCCCGCTACTGTTCCACGCAATCATCGGCGTGGTGATCGTCCGTGGAGGCTTACCCAACAGCGGCAGCTATCGTTACGTCAACAACGTCCGATACACGTTGCAGCGTGCCACCGGAATGATCGCATTACTGTTCATTATGTGGCACGTGTTCCATATGCATGGCTGGTTCCACGGCGACTGGTGGCTGAAGGGGGTCGCATCGCCGTTGGGTGGCGCGAACTTCAGGCCGTACAACGCGGCCTCGACAATGGGCGCGGCGATGAGCGGCTTTGTAGTGCCGTTGTTGTACGCGATCGGCGTTCTGTCCTGTGTGTTTCATCTAGCCAACGGCATCTGGACGATGGGCATCACGTGGGGTGTTTGGCTGTCACCAGCGGCTCAGAAGCGGGCCAACGTCGTCTGTGCGGTGTTTGGTGTTGCCTTGGCAGCGATCAGCATGGGCGCGTTGACCGGCGCCGTTACAGTGGACCAAACGAAGGCCCGACAGATTGAAGACCAGATGTTCGCGGCGAAGAAGGCGGCTGGCGAAGTTCCAGACGACAGCACCAAGCGGGCGGCCGATGCGCAGGTGTCCGCAACGCCCGAAGGACACAAGTAACCATCCATTCAAGCAGCCCGGCTTTGCTGGAGCGGCCGGTCGGCTAGCGTGGCGGTGGATCGATTTCCAACTAACAAGGGATTTCCAACAAACAAGGTTGTTCCCTGGCGGCCTTAGTCAGGCAGTTCCTCAACTCCAGCGGGAATTGTCTCCGAGATTGACCGGGTGAGGTATCAGCATGGTGAAGCAACGAGTCATGGTGGTCGGCGGCGGGTTAGCAGGACTTGCCGCGGCAATGAAGCTGGCCGAACTGGGCATTGATGTCGACATGATGAGCCTCACGCCGGTGAAACGATCGCATAGCGTCTGCGCGCAAGGTGGAATCAATTCGGTCAACGACCTGACTCGTCAGCAAGGTGACAACGAATGGAAGCACTTCGATGATACGGTGTACGGCGGTGATTTCTTGCAACATCAGCCGCCGGTGAAAGAGATGTGCAACTGGGGTCCCAAGATCATCGATCTGATGGACCGGCTGGGCGTGACCTTCAACCGGACACCGGAAGGCTTTCTCGATCGACGGCGATTCGGCGGCACGCTGTACAAACGCACGGCGTTCGCCGGAGCGACGACGGGACAGCAACTGCTGTACGCTCTTGACGAACAAGTCCGCCGCTGGGAAACCGACGGCCACGTTACCAAGTACGAGTTCTGGGATTTTCTCGGACCGGTGCTCGACGATAACGGCGTTTGCCGCGGCTGCATCGGTCAAGACTTGGTGACGATGGAAATTCGAGCGTTTCCGGCAGACGCGGTGATTGTGGCTTCCGGCGGTTGCGGCCTGATCTATGGACGATCGACGATGTCGATGGCATGCACTGGCAGCGCGGTAAGTCGCTGTTTTCAGTCCGGCGCAAAGTACGGCAACGGTGAGTTCGTTCAAGTCCATCCGACAGCGATTCCGGGTGCGGACAAGCTGCGTCTAATGAGCGAGTCGGCTCGTGGTGAAGGAGGCCGAGTCTGGGTGCCCCGGACTCCCCAAGACCCGCGCGATTCACGGGAGATTCCGGAAGGCGAGCGCTATTACTTCCTGGAAGCCCGTTATCCCGAATACGGCAACCTCGTCCCGCGCGACATTGCGACGCGTGAGATTTTCAACATCTGTGTGATCGAAGGGTTGAGTGTCGAGAAAGATCGGCAGTGCGTGTACCTCGATTTAACGCACATCCCTCGGCACGAATTGGACCGCAAGTTGGCGGGCATCCTGGAAATCTATGAAAAGTTTCAAGGCGTCGACCCGCGCGAGCATCCCATGAAGATTTTTCCCGCCGTGCATTATTTCATGGGCGGGCTATGGGTCGACTATCAACGCACCGCCGACGGCGGATTACAAGTAGGCTCGCCGAAGAATCAAGTCACAAATATCACCGGACTGTACGCAATCGGCGAGTGCGACTACCAGTATCACGGCGCGAATCGCCTGGGGGCGAATTCACTGCTGAGTTGCATCTTCAGCGGCTTGATCACTGCTCCCGGAATCGAAACGTGGCTCAAGTCGCTCAAAGGGAGCGCGACGGACGAACAATTCCGACCCCTCTTTGATCGCGAACGCAGGCGTCATGAACAGGATCACAAGTCGTTGCTCAACCGTCCGGCCGGTGGTGGAAACCCGTACCTGATCCATCAGGAACTGGGAGATGTCATGACCAAAGCCGCGACCGTGGTCCGTTTCAACAAGCCACTGAGCGA
>CAZFLF010000076.1:0-12430 GCA_964519825.1 uncultured Pirellulaceae bacterium
CCTGGCCGAACATCCAGGTCATGTGGGATTCGGCGTGGACGCAGAAACGGCGCTAATCGTGCATCACCGGCGGTTAGAAGTCTTGGGGCAAAACAAGGTCACCATTTGTCTCTCCAAATCTACTTCGCGCCCGGCCAAGGAAATGGAGTTGGTAGCGGGCAATGTCGCGGACCTCACCGCATTACGACGGGCGGCTCGCGAACGCTCCCAACCGGAATTTCCTCCTAAGGAGTCGCGACCCGTCATCGTCCCGCATGGTTCGCTGCTTCTCGGCGGCGGCGGCAGCCTGACAACGGAAGTGATGAAACGGTTCGTGGAGCTAGCCGGCGGGCCAGATGCCTTGATCGTGGTGCTCCCGACTGCTTTGGAAAATCCGGCTCCGGACGTGGTCGGCGAGCGGCGCTTTTTGGAGCGCGCCGGTGCGAAAAACCTGGTTGTACTGCCTGGCCATACGCCGGCGGACGTGGAAAGCGAGGCCGCCATGAAGGCACTGAAGCAAGCCACAGGGGTCTGGTTCGGCGGCGGTCGCCAATGGCGATTCGTTGATGCCTATGAGGGAACCAAAGCCGTCGAGTTATTTCACGACGTATTGCGGCGCGGCGGAGTTATCGGCGGCAGTTCGGCCGGTGCGTCGATCCAGGCCGAGTACATGGTTCGCGGCAGTCCACTCGGCAATCAAGAGATGATGTCCGAAGGCTACGAGCGGGGTTTTGGCTTCCTACCGGGTGCCGCGGTCGATCAACACTTCACCCAACGTAACCGCAGCGCCGACATGACAGCGGTGGTTGCGGCCCATCCGCAGTTGCTCGGAATCGGCCTGGACGAAGGGACGGCGCTTCTCGTGCGCGGTCAGACCGCGGAGGTTCTCGGTATGAACAGCGTCTTCTTCTTCGACCGCTCGACAAACTCCGAGGACATGGGTCCGATTCAGGTGCCGGCGGGCAAGAGCTTCAATCTCGTGACGCGTAAGCCGCTGCCATAACCATTCTCTAAACAGTAGTGGGAACGACGAACGGGGAACGATACTCCCGTGAGAGCAGCGCGTTGGCTTGATCGTCGCCGACGAATTTCTCGGACTTCGGATTGAAGTTCAATACGCGGCCGACGGTGTAGGTGCTTGTATCCAGGCCGATCTTGACGGCTTTGAGATTGTCCTTGACTGCATCGAATGCTTCGACGACTTGCTTATTATCCCCGAACGCTCGTGTCTTCTCGTCGAATTTGGCCGATTCACCGAGGCGATACGAAATATTGCCGAGATGACAGAGTGCCGCGGAATAATGCGCCACCTCTGCGTCGCAGTTGCGGTCTTCCGGTTTTCTGCTGCGAACGGCGGCGACAAAGCTGCCGAATGCCTCACCCGGCGTCACCTTGCGTGGTTCGCCGCCGGAGACCTTTTCCGGTTCACCTCCCTTGGCCGGGTAGAACTTCCCATCGCGGATCACGCCGTCGGTGGTGTAGTACTCGTTCCCAACAATCTGCGGTGGCACGCCTTCCTTTTTGACAAGGCCACGCGTCTCAAACACCAGCAAAACATCGCCAAACTCATACACCGACAACTCCATGTTCGGCGTCTGCCCTTGATCCGTTTCATCAGGGAGGAACCGGCCGCCGAGACTCCAGACTTTGGTCGGTAAGGTGGCATCTTTGATGGCCCACCGAGCCACATCCAATTCGTGCACGCCCTGATTTCCGATATCACCGTTGCCGGTGTCCCAAAACCAATGCCAGTTGTAATGGACCAGATTGCGATGGAAATCTTGTTTCGGGGCCGGGCCAAGCCAGAGATTGAAATCGAGTGACGCAGGAGCTTGCTCAATCGGTTTCGTTCCAATACTCCAGCGGGGCTTGCAGCAATAGCCCTTTGAAACCAGCAATTTGCCGTACTTTCCCGACTGGACGGCGGCGATCTCGTTAGCGCGACTTTGGCTGCTGCGTTGTTGCGTGCCATGTTGGACCACTCGGTCGTACTTCTTGGCCGCCTCAACACATTGTCGCCCTTCAAAGATATTGTGGCTAATCGGCTTCTCGACATAGACGTCTTTGCCCGCCTGGCAGGACCAGATCGTGATCAGCGAGTGCCAATGGTTACAGGTGGCCACGGTCACAACGTCGAGTGATTTATCGTCCAGCGCCTTGCGGATGTCTTGGACACAGACTGGCTTGTTCCCCCGCTTCGATTCAACCCGTTTTGTGCGCGATTCAAAGAGGCTGCTATCCGGGTCGACCAGACACGCGATTTCCACGTTCTCGAGTTCCCCCATTTTATCGATATGTTCTAAACCGCGGCTGTTAATGCCGGCCACCGCGACGCGAATCCTGTCGTTGGCTCCGATGACTCGTCCGGATGCTTTCGTTCCAGAGATAGTGAAGAGCGGAAAGACGGTGCTCGCTGCGGCGGCTTTGATGACCTGGCGGCGGGTGACTCGCGACATAGCTGGCTCCTTGGATGGACGGAAAGCAATTACTGACCGCGTGGACAAACGGAAGCGGGAGAACGATTACAACACAGCCTCGCGCGAATGTCCATCATCTCAGCTACCAATTCAGGACTAGGCAATATTCCGCACGACGCCAACCACGACCCCCACAACGCTCACGTTTTCGACATAGATCGGCTTCATCGCGGAATTGGCCGGCTGTAGACGGACCCGGCCGGACTCCGGAAACCAGTACTTCAGGGTCGCTTCGCCGTCATCGGTCCGCGCGACAACCATTTGGCCCGTCTCCGCCTTTTCCTGCTTCTTAACGACGACGTAATCGCCGCTGGCGATTTGAGCTTCGATCATCGAGTCGCCGTTGACCTGCAACACAAACATGTTGCTGCCGCGAAAGAAGTTCGCAAAATCAATCCGCTCGTCTTGCTCAAACGCCAGCGTCGCCTGACCGGCCGCGACGACGCCAACCAAGGGCAGCCCGGTCGGTTCTCGCGCCGCGGCGCGAGTCAATTCGATCGCCCGGGATTTGTTGGGGCTGCGCTTGATCAACCCTTTCTTTTCCAGGGCCTTGAGATGGCACATCACGCCGTTTGGCGAACTGATGTCGAACTGCTCACCGATCTCGCGTACGGTCGGACCGTAACCACGGTTGACAATCTTGTCGCGGAGGAAGTCATACACACTCCGCTGCCGGTCTGTGAGTTGATCGAATTCCGACATGATAAAGCTCCTTTCGAGCAGTTGTTGCAATGGTATCGCTATCCAACTGTAATATACGTGTGTACACAGTCAATAGCGTTTGTACAGCCAGTGATCAAAATCGCAGGAAAACGACTGCTGAGGTTGATTTCTGACGACAAAAACCTGCAATTTGGTTATTTCGAAGTAGTGGCGAACGGTCTCGAACGGGTCTTGGCAGAGTGTTCACCTGAGAAATCCCACCCGATTTGTTCCTGAGACCAGCTCTCGGCGGATGCAAGCAACTGTTGACGCCTCCCGAGTGAGTCATCGAGTCAGTTCCATCACCGCCGCCAGTGCCCCACGGAGCACTTCGAGATTACAATCCTTCACGTACCTCAACGAATTCATGTTTGTGTCTGATGATTCGCCTGAATGCGACCGTCTTTTCCCCGCGGAGATACCGATCATGCGTCGAAATTTGCTTCCCATTTGCTTGTGCCTACTGTCCGGAATGTTTGGGGTCGTCGCTCGAAGCGATGACAAGTCTGCCCAGAAGGCGGCGGAATCCAAAAAGCCTACGAAGGCAACAGTTGCCTCGCTGACCGTGAAGGGTTCGCTCCCCGAATCGGCTGGACAAATGGGAATATTCGGCGACTTGGAGATTCATCTGTCTGATCTGATCGCGCGACTAGACCGTGCGGCCGCCGACAAAGAGATCTCCGCAATCGTGCTCAAGATTCGCAGCCCGGAAATTGGTCCTGCCAAGTTGCGCGAGGTTCGGGACGGCATCGCACGACTGCGCAAGTCGGGCAAGAAGATCACCGCCGAACTCGAATCGGGATCAACTCCGGACTACCTGATCGCATCGGCTTGCGACGAGATCATGATGCCGGAGTCCGGTGAGATTATGATCCTCGGCGTGCGAGCGGAGCTGATGTTCTATCGCGGCTTGTTCGATCTGCTCGGCATCCAGGCGGAAATGATGCAGGTGGGCGATTTCAAAGGCGCGGCGGAACCCTACACGCGTCGCGAAATGAGTCCCGAATTCCGCGGTCAATACGAAGCGGTGCTCGATGACATGTACCAGCAAATCGTCGAGATGATCGCTGCCGACCGCAAACTCGATCCCGCCAAGGTCCGCGAGTTGATTGATACGGGAATCTTCAGTGCCCAAGCGGCTAAAGACGCCGGCTTAATCGATACCGTCGCGTATTCCGATGAATTGAAACCACGCTTGCAGAAAATGCTCTCGGTTGACAAGGTCGAAGTGACCGAAAACTACGGCAAGAAGTCTGTGAACACCGACTTCTCCGGGATGACCGGCATGTTCGAGTTGTTCAACCTCATGATGGGCGTGAAGCCCACGCAGCGAATTTCCACCGTCAAGAAGGTCGCGATCATCTACGCCTCGGGCGTAATTATGTCGGGTGAAAACGGGGCGAGCCTGTTCGGCGGAGAAACGATGGGGAGCGACACGATCATCAAAGCGATCCGAGAAGCCGAAGCTGAAAAGTCAGTTGTCGCCATCGTGCTTCGCGTCGACAGCCCCGGTGGGTCCGCATTGGCCAGCGATCAAATCTGGCGCGCGATTCAGAAATGCGAAAAGCCGGTCGTAGCCAGCATGGGTGATGTGGCAGCCAGTGGTGGCTACTACATCTCGATGGGCTGCGACAAGATCTTCGCCGAGCCGGGAACGATCACCGGTTCGATCGGCGTGGTCGGCGGCAAGATCGTGCTGAAGGGGCTGTTTGACAAGGTCGGACTGAGTACCGATGTCATTGGCCGCGGAAAGAACAGCGGCATGCTGTCCGACATGACCGGCTTCAGCGACTCGGAACGAGCGGCCTGGAAGAAGATGATGGAGGGGATCTACCAGCAGTTTGTCACGAAGGCGGCCGCGGGGCGCAAGATGGAATTGGCTAAAATGGAATCACTCGCCGGTGGGCGCATCTGGACTGGCCGCCAGGCGAAGGCTCAAGGATTAGTCGACGAGCTTGGCACGCTCAACGACTCCATCGCGGAAGCAAAAAAAATCGCCGGCCTCAAGCCCGAGGAAAAGATCGAACAAATGATCCTGCCCAAACCGCGAAATTTCCTGGACCAATTGTTTGAAAATGAACTCGGTGTGCACGCGCTAGTTGGCAATCGCGGTGGTGCCGCAACTCCGGCACTTATGCGTGGATTGGCCGACGTCGAACGTCTCCAGCAGCTCTTCCGCGAACGGTCGTTGTACTTGATGCCCCATCGTGTGGAGATCCGGTAGCCCCATCCACGGAAGACTCATGGGCACCCGCCATCCCTGTCAGACCGACGCCGCCGCGCAGAACGCCGACGCTCCACGCCGCACGCTGACCGTGAAGCGAGTCGACGAATGCGACACTCTGGACGAGTTATTTCAAAACTGCCTGCCGGCTTTTGGAGGCCGGTATCTGCGGCGCATTTATCGGATTCTCGATGAGGCAATCGGGGCCGGTTGCCCGCTCACCATGGCGATCGCGGGGCCGGTCACCGTGTCGGGCCAACACCAAGCGTGGTTGATTCCGCTGCTCGAAGCGGGTTGGGTCGCTTATCTGAGCACGACCGACGCCGTCTGTTACCACGACGGGCATCGCAGCCTCGACCAATATCGCGACGATCCGTTCTTTGAAGTCCCGATTTTCGGTGACGATGGCGAACTGCGGGATGAGCGGACGATTCGCGTCACCGACGTCGGATTCGATGAAGATGTTTTGATGCAGCAGGACAAGTTCATCACGGCCTGCCTGCAACAACCGGAATTCCAGCGGCAAATGACCGGCACGGAATTCCGTTATCTGCTCGGGCAGCGCTACGCCGAACAGGAACGAAAAAACGGTGTGTCGGAAGGGTTGCTCGCCTGCTGTCATCGACTGGCCATTCCGATCTTCGTGGGGGCGGCGGCGGATGGCAGCACCTTCCTGAATTCGATGAAGCTGTGGGCCATGAAGCAGGCTGGCCTGATCGGCGACTACCGATTCGAACTCGACATGCACGCCGAAGTGTTCGAAGCGTGTGCCTATCATCATTGGGGCTTGTTTGAATCGCCTCCCAAGGCGCTCGCCACACTGATTCTTGGCGGCGGAGTGCCGAAGAACTACAACTTGCAACCAGAACCGGCGCTGGGGCAGGTGCTCGGTCTGCCGGACATCCGCGGTTACACGTTCGACGTCCAGATCGTCACCGCGCCGATCACCGACGGTTCGCTGTCGTCGTGTCCGCCTGCCGAAGCCGTGACCTGGGGCAAGGTCGATCGCGACACGTACGAGCAGACGACCGAAAGCATGCAAGCCGACTACTCGATGATCATGCCGTTCCTCGTTAAGGCACTCCTGGACAATCGCGCCCGCTATGCCCGCTGGGCCGAACGGATGGGCGAGGAAGATCTGTTCGCGAAACACCCGCAGGCGCGCGGATACCTGCGCCCCCGCGATGGATACCGCTTATTCAGCCGCCGGGAAGAATTGCGTCTGCGGCTCGTCGAGCAGGTACGACAAAACGGCGAATGGTTGCGCGATACGTTGAATTATCCCGGTGTTCCCTCGGGCAAACCAAACTGACGGGGATTACTCTTTCTCTTTGGAGTGCGGCGGCTCGACGCCGCTTTAAATCGTGGCGAAGCCACTTTCTTTCGGCACTCGTCCGGTCTCCGAGCGGAGGGGGGCTCCGCCGCAAACCAAAGCGGCGTCGAGCCGCCGCACTCCAAATCCATGACTCCAATCTATTTTGACAACAACGCAACGACCGCGATTCACCCCGAAGTAGCGGCTGCGATCGAGGCCTGCCACCGGGCCGGCTTTGCCAATCCGGCCAGCCAACATTTCGCGGGTCGCCGAGCCCGGCGTGCGCTGGAAGAGGCCCGCTCGGGGATCGCCGAAATCCTCGGCGCACACACCTCAGGAATGGACGCCGATCGTGTGATTTTCACCAGCGGCGGAACCGAAGCGAATAACCTGGCGCTGCGCGGTCTGGTCGGCCGGAGTCCATCCTGCATCATCATTTCGACAATTGAACATCCCAGCCTTGTCGGCGCCGCAATGAGTGTGGCCGAATCAGGCCACGAGCTTGTCCAATTCCCCGTTGATCGAGACGGTGTTGCTCAACTCAATGACTTGGAGAACCTAATCAACCCGCGCACGCGCCTGGTCAGCGTCATGCTGGGCAACAATGAAACGGGCGTGCTGCAACCCGTGGCGGAGGCGGCGTCGATTTGCCATCGATTCGGCATTCTGATCCATACCGATGCCGTGCAGTGCATCGGGAAGATTCGAGTCCACTTTGCTGAACTTGGTGTCGACGCGCTGACCGTTTCTGCCCACAAGTTTCATGGTCCGATCGGAATCGGCGCACTAATCGTCAAACACGGCGTTCCGATCGATCCGATTCTCTTCGGCGGTTTTCAACAAGCTAGCGAACGGCCGGGAACCGAGTCCGTGGCACTTGCCGTGGGAATGCATCGCGCGTTACAGCTTTGGCAGCGCGACGGGGACGAGCGAACGAATCATTTGAGACAACTTCGTGACACGCTCGAACAAACGTTGCGTCATGCATTCCCCGATTTGGTCATAAATGGGGAAGCGGCCAGTCGCCTGCCGCACACCTCGAACATTGCCTTCCCCGGACTCGATCGGCAGGCCTTGGTGATGGCGCTCGACATGGTGGAAATCGCGTGTTCGACCGGATCCGCGTGCGCCAGCGGGTCGAGCGAGCCGTCTCCGGTGTTGCTGGCGATGGACCTTTCCTCAGAGATCATTAACGCTTCAATTCGGCTGTCCCTATCCGGGTTCACCACCCCTGCGGAAGTCGTTGATGCGGCCCAGCGTATCTCGCGAGTTGTCAATGACTTGCGACAGCGAAGAAAGTCGACGGTGGTTTCCGCGACACCTCCCAAATCACCGGTCACACCGGTATAATCGCGGCTCGGTTTCTGGGCTGAGTTTTTCTCTGGACGGATTCTTTGTGACAAGCGGTGTCTTCACGATTCCTTTGATTTCCACGGACCGATCGGGCGGCGACTCGTCCGAAAATTTCGTCACGGTGGCACAACACAGGCATTTCATTGCCGGTCCCGAAAATTTGCTGCTGCAAAGTTTGTCGGACACCGTCTCAACCCGTCCCCCGCTATTCAATCCGATTACTTTGTACGGTCCGACTGGAGTTGGAAAGTCGCACTTGTTGCATGGTCTGGTGGAACGCCACAAGACTTTGACAACGGAATCGCCCGTGACATTTCTTACAGGGGCTGATTTCGGACGCGGGCTTGCTCGCGCGATCGAAGTGGATTCTGTCGCGGAGTGGCGAGAAAAACAACGAAACGTCGATCTGTTCGTACTCGATGATTTACAAGAGTTAGCCAGCAAACCAGCCGCTCAACAAGAACTCCTGCATACACTCGATATGCTCGTTGACCAGGATCGGCAATTGATCCTCGCCAGCCGACTCGCGCCACTAGATTGGAATTGGATGTCGCCGGGACTACGCAGCCGTATCGAAGGAGGACTGATAATTCCAGTTGCTCCTCCGGGTGCGGAAACCCAACGGCATATCTTACGTGAACTCGTCGCCACCCACGGTTTGCCGCCAGATGCGGAATTCACCCTCCCTATACGCAGCAACCCACTGACCTATCCGCAAGTTCGACAATCAGTCTTGCAGCACCTTCAGTGTCTCGCGAATCCCACCTCAATTTCCCAAAACTTGAACGCGGCTTCTCAAAAAGGCTCGTTACCCAGGATTGCTAAACTTGTTGCTCGGCAATCGCAAGTGAAACTGTCAGACCTGCTTGGACCTTCACGACGCCAATCTATTGTTCGCGCCCGCGGTGTTGCCATCTATCTTGCCCGAACGTTGCTGCGGCTCAGCTTCGATAAGATTGGACAATACTTCGGCGATCGAGATCATACGACCGTCCTACACTCCTGGCGTCAGACGAAGCAGCGACTAGAAACGGACGCCAGATTCAAACATGAAGTCAACAAACTGACAATCTTGCTTGCGGACAACTTCGAAATTCAACAGCCTTAAAAGAGTCTCCATGCATCCGTTTAAAACCTGTCGCCTTATCGACTACAAGTGTTTGCCAACGAGACCAACAAAATCAGCCAACACACTTTGACCACGAACAAGGCAAACCACCGACAAAGCATCGACTCTAAAAACACATCCAGCGAACTCGTTTTACACCGATCGTGATCTTTCAGAACCAGTTATGTATCGGCTATTTACTGACGCAAGAACCCATCGATCGACAACTGCCGCAATCCCATTACTACGACTACTGATTAGAAAACTACTTAAGAGGTAAGCACGCCATGAAACTCACGTTCAATCGCGAACAATTGTTGGCGGCATTTCAAACTGCGGCGATCGTTGTGCCTACTCGCAGCCCCAAGTCGATTCTCAAAAACGTTCGGATCGATGCGACCGACAATAGTGCGATCATTACCGCTACCGATATGGAAGTTGGCATTCGCATCGAAGTTACCGATGTTCAGACCGACTCTCCGGGCAGCATCGTGGCGCCGGTGACCTTGTTTGGTTCTATCTTGCGAGAGAACAGCGATGAGAAGTTGCGGATTGAGGCCGGCTCGCAAGGAACGACGGTTCGCGGCGACCGGAGCGAATTCAAAATGCCGTATCAGAATCCGGACGAATTCCCAGCGGTGGCGACATTTGCCGAAGCAGCGTATCACGAAGTGCCAGGGCGTTTGTTCCGTGAGTTGATCCGTCGCACGACTTTTGCCACCGATGTTGAGAATAGCCGTTACGCTTTGGGTGGTGTGCTCTTGGAAATGGACGAAAAACAAATTATCGGGGTCGCGACCGACGGTCGGCGGTTAGCCAAGATGGAAGGCCCGGCGCACGTTGTCGGTGGACATTCCACAACGCAAGCCATGACGATCGTACCGACGCGGGCCATGCAATTGATGGAGCGTGCATTGGCTGACACGGACGTGGAAATCCAGATTGCCACGCGAGCCAACGACATTTTGGTCAAGAGTCCGCGGACGACGATCTATTCGCGGCTAGTCGAAGGGAGGTTTCCGCGCTGGAAGGATGTTTTGCCGGTCCGTACCGATTCGGTTCGGATTGATATAGCAGTTGGACCGTTGTACGCAGCGTTGCGTCAGGCGGCCATCTTTACCAATAACGAGAGTCGGGGAATCGATTTCAAGTTCGGCGACGGGTCCGTTGTGCTGCAGGCTTCCGCTGCGGATACCGGACAGTCGCGAGTTGAATTGCCGATCCCGTACAGCGGCGCGCCGATTAACCTTTCGATGGACAACCGATATGTGTCGGACTTCTTGCGCGTGTTGGACCCTCAGAAAACGGTGACCGTAGACGTGGTGGACAGTGAGTCCGCGGCCTTGTTCACGACCGATGACGGTTACAGCTATGTGGTCATGCCGATGGCCCGAGACAGTTGATCGCTGAAGAACTCTCGATTGCAAAGACGGCTTATGACCCAGTCGGAAGAAGACGAGCTCGAGTGGCTTGTGACCAACTGTCGACCGCAAAGTATCGGTCGTGGTCCTCAGCCCATATCAGAAGTTCTTAGCCGGCTCATGGCGCGGCGCGGGTACGGGAATCAACAAAGCGGCTTTGAATGGAGCGACGTCTGGTCAACGGCCGCCGGCGCCCAAGCGAGCCATACGCGTCCGGGAAAGTTCAGCCGTGGGGTTCTTGAGGTGATCGTGCGGAACTCGGCGGTGCTCCAGGAGCTGACGTTTCGCAAGAAGCAATTGTTACAGGTACTGCAAGAGCACGCCCCACACTTCAAAGTCAAGGATTTGCGATTTCGCGTGGGTGACGTTGGTTGAATCAACAACAAACAGCGGCTCTCCGGACAAGTCGTTCGGAAGCTCGATGGGCGACATGCTCAATGGGATACATGAATGAGTGACAACCCGAATCAAGACGCTCCAGCACCGAACCACGAAGCCGACTACGGCGCGGACTCGATCCAGCATCTTTCCGATGTGGAGCACGTGCGTTTGCGGCCGGGCATGTATGTCGGTGACGTGGCGTCGCAAGGTCTGCATCACCTGGTTTACGAGCTGGTCGATAATTCGATCGATGAGGTGATGGCGAGCCATGCCAAGAGCATCGTCGTCATGATCAATAACGACGGCTCAGTCAGTGTCGAGGACGATGGTCGGGGGATTCCTGTGGACCGGCATGAGGAGGAATCGGCCAAACAGGGACGCGAGGTGTCGGCGCTCGAAATCGCTATGACGAATCTCAAGGCCGGCGGTAAATTCGACAAGAAAAGCTACAAGACTTCGGGGGGACTCCACGGGATCGGCGTCAAGGCGGTCAACTTCCTGTCACAGTGGTGCGAAGTCCAAATCTGCCGTAGCGGGCACATGTACCAGCAGGAATACGAGCGTGGCGTGCCGCTCGGTTCGGTCAATCGAGTCGGCGCCACGAGTCGGCGCGGTACGAAGGTCACGTTCAAGCCGGACAGTACGATCTTCACAACCACCAAATTTCAATACGACATTCTGCAAAAGCGGTTGCGAGAACTGGCGTTCTTGAACAGCGGTGTGCGGATCAAATTCCACGACGAACGGACGAATTCCGGAGAAGAATTCTATTACGAGCGGGGATTGGTCGAGTACATCGAGTACCTGAACCGGGCCAGCGACCCGCTCCACGCCGAGATTGTGCATTTCCAAGGGGAGCAGGAGGGGGTGCAATTTGAGGTGGCGTTGCAGTACGCCAACGAGTTCACTGAGAATCTGCATTCCTACGTCAACAATATCTACACGCCCGACGGCGGCACGCACGTTGTCGGCTTTCGTACGGCGATGACCCGGACGCTCAACGCCTACGGCAAGAAGGAAAACATGTTCAAGGATCTCGTCGTATCCGGGGACGATTTCCGGGAAGGTCTGACCGCACTCGTGGCGGTCCGTGTGCCGCAACCGCAGTTCCAATCACAAACGAAGAACCGGCTGCTGAACGCCGAAGTCGAAGGAATTCTCAATACCGGGATCGGCGAGTTATTCGCGAAGTTCCTGGAAGAGAACCCCAAAACGGCGAAGACCATCCTCCGAAAAGGCATGTTGGCGGCCGAAGCCCGCGAGGCGGCGCGCAAGGCAAAGGATTTGCTGCGCAAACGCAAGGGTGCGCTCGGCGGCGGCGGCTTGCCGGGCAAACTGCGAGATTGTATCAGCCGTGAGATGGAACGCTGTGAGTTGTACCTGGTCGAAGGTGATTCGGCAGGCGGGAGTGCGGAGGGGGGCCGGCTGCGCGATTTTCAGGCGATTCTGCCCTTACGGGGAAAAATCATC
>CAZFLF010000077.1:0-12418 GCA_964519825.1 uncultured Pirellulaceae bacterium
CTCAGTCAGCTTTTGCTCCGTCGCCTTGGCCACGCCGAAGTCGATTACCTTGGGGACCGGCTTGCCGTCGTAGAGTGTGACCATGACATTGGACGGCTTGATGTCACGATGGATAATGCCTTTCTGATGGGCGTGCTGGATCGCCTGACAGACCGGCACGAACAGCTCCAGGCGCTGGCGCGGCGTGAGGTGGTTGTCGTCGCAGTATTTGGTGATCGGCACGCCGTGGACCAATTCCATGACGAAATACGGCCGACCAGACTCCGTCGTGCCAGCGTCCAGCACGCGGGCGATGTTGACATGGTCCATCATGGCCAGCGCCTGCCGCTCGGCCTCAAAGCGGGCAATCACCTGCCGGCTATCCATGCCTGCCTTGATGACCTTCAGCGCGACCTTGCGCTGAACGGGCTCGGTCTGCTCGGCCATGTAGACCGTGCCCATTCCTCCTTCGCCGATCTGCTGCAGCAGCTTGTACGGCCCGATGACCATGCCGGGCCTTTCCGTGACGGGTTGGGCGATCGTCGCGCCGAGGCCTGGCGGGGCAATATCGAAGGGACCACATGATTCATCGTGCGACTTCAGCAACTCATCCAACCGCCTTCGCAACTCAGGGTTGGCGGTGCAAGCCTCGTCGAGGTAGGCAGCGCGCTCCTGCGGTGTCTTCCGGGCGAGTGCCGCGAGAAAGATAACTTCTTCGTCTTGTGGTCGATTGGTCATGACACAGGTCTCAACGTGGTCCAACAACAATGCGGAATCGCCACGCAAATCACCTCACGAGTTCTCAGAAAAAAGAAACGACTCGTGTTTAGCTGCGAGATTCCACTTCGCCTTTGCGCAGCTCGGCATGCAGCCAGGACCGGGCATAAGCCCAATAACGATCCGCGGTTGCGGAAGAGATGCCGAGCACCTCGGCGGCCTGCGGAATCGTCAAGCCCGCGAAGTAGCGGAGCTTGACCAAATCGGCCTTGGGCTTATCGACCTGCTCGAATCGCTCGAGCGCCTGATTCATGGCCAGCAGATCAACGGAGGGTTCAGGCTCTGCAATGTCGACGTGCTCCAGCGCCTGCCGCTGCCTTCCACCACCTCGTCGTTGGCTGTGCTTTGTACGGGCTTGATCAATCAGAATCCGCCGCATCGCTTCCGCCGCGGCAGCAAAGAAGTGGCCCCGGCTGTCCCAATGCTGAGCCTTGTCAAAGTCTACAAGCCGCAGATAGGCCTCATGCACCAGAGCGGTGGCCTGAAGCGTCTGATCCGGCTTCTCCTGCGCCATCCGCTGCGCAGCCAGCTTTCGCAGCTCGTCGTATACCAGCGGCAACAGCTGATCCGCTGCCGACGGATCACCAGATTCGATTTGCGACAAGATGCGGGTGACGTCCGACATGGCCGACGATTGTACCGCGGACAGTACGCGATTACTTGCATTGACAGGAAACGTCGGTTGCGTGGCACGTTACACCGTCAACCGTTTCCTGCATCACAAATCTGCAGATTTCACAGATTGCGCAGCGCTACGAGAAACGAATTGAAGGGATGACGATTCCTTACTTTTCTACTCCGGCGTCGCGTAGGGCCTCAATTGCCGGTTCGAATTTTTGATCCGCGGCCCGGATGAACCAGACAATGGCTTCAGCACGGTCAGCGGGAACGCCCCAGCCATGGTCATACAAAACCCCGACTTGATACTGGGCTTGGGGCAGTCCCTGCTTTGCCGACAGGCGGAACCAACGCATCGCGGTCTCATAATCGCGCTTCACGCCTTTTCCGTAGAAAAACATCATCCCCAGATTGAACTGTGCCGAAGAGATGCCGTTTTTGGCGGCGCGCTGATAGTATTCCACGGCCTTGGCATCGTCCTGCTCGACTCCCCAACCACTTTGAAACATTCGGCCCAGCTCACTGAACGCCTCGTCATATTCCTGATCGGCCGCCTTTTGCAGCCAAGATAGCGCGGCGCCGTAGTCTTTCTCCACTCCCATTCCTTCTAGCAAAATCAGCCCGACTGCAAACTGGCACTCAGCCGAGCCCTTTTCGGCGCCTTTCATAAACCAGTCCCATGAGCGCTGCGAGTCACGGGGAATTCCTAGTGCGTACGCATAGGTAGTGCCCAGCGCCGGGAAGGCGTCGAGAACATCCGCGTCGGCTGCCTCTTGGAGCAGCCGCAGCCCTTCTTCAATGTCCGGCTCGACGCCGATGCCGTCGCGATAGGCTGCGCCGATGTCCACCTTCGCAGCGATTGAACCTCGCGCGAGCGCTTGACGAAAATAAGACAAGGCTCGGTCCGGATCAGCCGGCACGCCCTTGCCGTATTTGCACATTCGTCCCGCCTTGATCATCGCTTCCGGCATCCCTTGATTGGCTGCCGCCAACAATGCCGCGAACGCTTTACGGTCGCTTGCCTCGACGCCTCTGCCGTAAACATAAGCCATCCCCAGTCGGAGCAGACCCTTGTCATACTGCTCGTCCGCAGCCTGTTGATACAGTCGGAAGGCCTGCTGCTGATCTTTCGGGACGCCTTGGCCATTCGCGTACATGTCGCCGAGTGTCACCATCGCGGCTGGTACACCGGCATCGGCGGCCTGCCGCGCCAGGCGTAGTGCTTTGGCGACGTCTTGTTCGATTCCGCGGCCGTTCAAATAGAGTGTTGCCAACATGGATTCCGCGTGGACATAGCCTTGCTCGGCCGCTTTACGACACCACGTCGCAGCTTCAAGATCATTCTGGGCGACGCCGCGCCCCTCGAAATAGCGCATGCTCAACTCATGCTGAGCCCACGCTTGTCCTTGTTCGGCCCAGCGCCGAGCCAGTCTCACAATTTCCTGGTCCGAAGGGAGCGGCCTGATGGTGGCGACTGCTTCTTGTGGCATGCCGTCGCGGAGGAAAGTGATGCGAAGATTTTCGCCCGGCTGCCGCTTCTCCACTTGCCCCAGCACGTCCGCAACGATTTCAATCGCAACGTCCTCGATCTGAATTATAAGATCGCCATTGACGAGGCCGGCTGCGGCTGCCGGACTATCGTCGAAGACACCGAGCACGACGGCGCCCTGGGTGCGCGGCAGTCCGGCCTTCCGGGCCTGCGCTGCAAGTGCCCGGGTAATACGAGCACCCAGCCAGACACGTGCTTTGAAGGCGAGAGTGGGCTCGTCCTTGCCTGGGTCACTCTTGCTTGAAGTTTTTCCGCCACTGCCTGGGGAGCTACGTTGGCGCGGCATCTTCGAAGCGATTCTGACCACTTGGCCCTTTTCAACTTTGCCCAGCGGCTTGTCGATCTTCACCTGGACTACGTTATCAGCGGCTTCGATGACTTTGCCGACGGCGACGAGAATCGCGTCGTCGAGACCAGGGACTTCCACGACCACTTCGACAGTATCACCGGCATTGGGAACGAAAGCGGAATCCGTCGTGACCCGCACGATACCGTCCTGCGCATCAACGACCGTGCCTTTGATCTCGGCGCTCAGGATCCAGCACGGAAAAGCCAATGCCGCCAACACGAGAATCGGCCATCGGGGAAGCCTGGTCACAGTTTTCCTCCCTACTTGTTGCCGGACCGACTTAGCACTTCGTCGGCGGTTTTCGTAGCGGGTTCACCATTCTGTTTTTGCTGGTCGGTTTGGTTGTAGATCCACTTACCGGTCATGGACTGCGGATTGTTCCCCTTAAAGTACAGCACGACCGCACCGCTGGCCTTGGTGTTGTCACGCCAGCCGAGTTCCATTTTTTGACCGTCGATCTTTCCGCCGATGGAAGCATTGCCGCCGTCGGGATATTGCACGCTGCCGCCAATCACGTTGCCATTCTGTGTAATGTTCCACATGGACCCGTGATTACAGGACCACTGCCCGCGAATATTGGGGAACTTCGATTCGTCAGTCGGCGACGCTGCAGGCGGATTCGCCGGCAGTCCTGCGGATTTGCTCGAGGCTTTGATCTCGTCGTAGCACTTCTTGGCCTGGATGATCGGTCGGAAGCTGGTGGACGCGGAGGCAAAGCTGGCGGCACCTTGCTCATTCGCGGCGGTCTCTGCATCTGTGGCCGCTTGCTCTGCCTGGGACAAGAGCTCACCGACGTCAATGGACGACAGTCCCGTTTCGACGCCAGCCGTCAGCGCCAACAGCGGTGCCACGGCCTGAGCCGCATCGGCAAGCAGCTGACCGATCGGTGCGCCGCCGTCGCCGGCCGCGGAAAGTCCATTTCCTAAGGCATCGGCCTGGGCCATGAGAGGAATAATATCACTGCTCCAATCGTAAGGACTGAGGACCGCCTTGACCTTGGCCTGGTGTCCAGCCAATTCAGTTCGCCACCCGGCGATCGGCTGTCGTTGGCGGACGGCTTCTTGCCAGTCCTTGTTTGCGCCCGCCAGATTTTCGCTGACAGTCCGTTTGGCGATCCCTGCGTCGGCCAACATGTCCCCGGCTCCCGACGCCAGATCGCCAGCCGAGTCCTTATAACCTTGAAGCTGGCTGATTGCGGCCCGGAGCAGCTCGGCGCTGGAGGAGAAGTTTACTTTATCGATCTTCTGCTGCGCCGCCTGAAGCTTCGTCGTGGATTGTTGCAGGAGCGTCAAGCTCTCTGCCTGCCACTTCTTCACATCCTCGTCCGAGGCTTTTTTCGACTGGGCAGCATACCCGCAGATGGTGTTGGCGTTGTTCTGGGCTTCTTCGGCTGCGTCCAACATCGCTTGTGTGGCGGCTTGAAAGCCTTTCGCATCGGCCTGGGCTTTCTCCGTCAACGATTGAACGCCTTGCGCTACGGCTGGCAGCAGCTTCATTCGCTCATAATTGGGCAACTTCTCTCGGGCCATCGCCGCGGCAGTGGTGGCCTTCACCTGTGCAGTCGTTTCGTGCTGCGCGGCTGACGTTTGGGCTTTGCGAATCGCCAGTTCCACCACGCGGCCGCGCGTGATCTCTCCGCGAGCCGCGTTCAGAGCGGCCTGCAGTCCTTGCTGGGCGGCTGCGGGAACAGTCTTCCCCGCGTCGGTCAACACCCCGTCGAGCGGCCTGCGGCCGTTAATAATGTTATTGTCAATCTTTCCTACCAAGGCGTCGATGGAGTCCGGCTTCCCCGTATCATCGCGGGGAATGATGCGATCGTGCTCTTTGGGGTCGGCCAGCTTGATGCGTACTAACTCCTTCAGTCGCTCGCGGGAGGCATTTCCCTCCCTGCGAAGAGCGATCTCTTCGTTGGAAGCCAGCAGAGTCCGCGTGGCGTCAATGTTCTTTTCGGTTAACTCAATGATCGTCATGATTTCCAAAATTGTGCCGGCGCCGCGGAGCAATCGCCCCCCCCAGCGGCGGCCGAAACCGACTTCCGCCTCGCGAGCCGCTTGTTCGGCGGCCTTCTCAGCCGCCTCGCGAGCGCTATTCTTGGCAGCCGCTTCCGCGGCGTCACCCGCCGTTTGTTGCGAAGCCTGGGCGACTTTTTGAGTCGTAGACCGGCCGGGCTCAAGCGCTTTGGGAGCTAATTGCGAGGTGGGAGTACCTCCGCCCGGTCTCGGCGGAAGACCTTGGGCGACCTTCGCAAGATTGTTCCCTTTAAATTCCTTGGCGATCTGGCCAACCTCGTTTGCCATGCGTTCAATAGCCTGTTGGGCCCGCTGGCGAGCTGCATCGGAAACAAACTTGTTCTGAAGAATGCGTTGGTTGCGTTCCAGGCTCCGGGAGATACGGGCCAGTGCCTCCTGACTCTCTTTGCCGAGCAGTTGTGCGGCTTCCGGATGCTGCATGATTTGCAAACCGGAGCGGATTTCCGTGGCGGGAAAACGGGGCGGTTTAAAGGCCCCCTTGCGCGCGGCAATTTTCGGCATCGCTTCGGCCCAGTTCGGCGACGATCCGGCTGAATCACGAAAACGGTAGGGGTTATTAGCCGCGTAGGTATAGACATTGTGGGAAGCCGGTAGATCCATGGATCCGAACTCGGAATCCATCGAAATGAACCTCGCCAAGTGCGGATCGTAGTAACGCTGGCGGGCGTAAAAGAGTCCGCTATCGTCACGAACCATTCCGGCGAAAATTCCGATCATCCGCAGCCCTTCCGCCGATTCGCGATTGCCGAAGGGTCCGTATTCCGCGCGCCCCGCAATGTTGCCCTCAGTGTCGATCAGCCGCCGCAGTGAGTTCAATCGGTCGGCCACCACGAAATAGGTTTCGCCGCTGGAACTGCACAGGGCCAGCGGCCAATCGGTGCCGGGCAGAGTAACGAGGAGCCAGGTGACACCGTCAACGTCCTTATAGCCGGCCAGTCCTTCTGGCTGGTACATGTACCAAGTTCTCCCAGCGGCGCCTTGTTGCCACAGCCGGTCGCCATCCGGCAGATAGCCGTACTGCCAGTCGAGGTTGCCTACCTGCCGACGGGTCAGTCGCCCCGCGGCATCGAAGGTGTTTTCGATCTTCGAAGCGGGGCCTTCGGTCTTGGCCAAGTTGCCGGACGCGTCCCAAGCGTAAGCCAGCTGGTCACGCGCCGTCGGCCGCCCGAGAGAATCCAAGATCCAGTTTGACTGCTTCTTGTCCGTTCCCGTCGCCTTGAGGTTTCCACCGACGTCGTAAGCAAAAGTTTGGACGGCGGAGCCTCGAGAGAATTTAACGAGTTGGTTCCCGGCGTCGTATACCATCCGACCAACTGGGAGCGACCCACCTTCGATACTGGCCAAGTTCCCGGCTGAGCCATAAGCGTAACGCTCGGTGAAGATCGGATCACCTCCTTTAGCGTCGGTCGCTTGAATTGTCGTGATGCGAGACTCGTTATCGTAGGAGACAATGCTCTCAAACGTTTCGCCGAATGCCAGCCGCACCGGACGGCCGCCCGCATCGAAATGAATCTGGATAGCTGTGCCACTCGGCAGCCGGATGTTGTCTAACTGTCCTCGGTTGTTGTACTCATAGCCCACTTTGACCTCATTGAGTTCGATTCCCGCCGGGCGGCCCTGATTGTCTAGCGGCAACTGCAGATCGAGCTGAGCCGGCAGGTAAAGTCGCCGGGCCAGGTCGCCGCTGGGATGAACTTGCTCGACAACCTGGTAATCAGGTCCTTGAATCGTAGTGGTTGTGCCGTCTGGATCCTGACTGAAAGTCACCGGCCCATCGGGCAACTGCGTCTCGGCGACTTCACCATCTGGCCCGTATTGATTGGCGGCTGCGATTCCTGTCGGTGAGGATTCGGTCAGCAACCGGCCCCGCGCGTCGTACGCGTATCGCCGCCAAACGATGCCTCCGCGCGTGATGGCGGCGACCCGTCCGTGCGCGTCGCGAGCCAGACTGGTTTTGAATCCGGCCGGCGTTTCGATTCCGACGAGTCGGTCGGCAGGATCGTACTTGTAGCGCCAGGAGAATTGGCTAGTCACCTCCAGCGGACGGCCACGGGGATTGTATTGAAAGGAAGTCTTCTGACCGGACGGGCTCGTAATTGCTATGGGTCGGTCCCACGGCGTCGATTCGAACGATGTGCGTCCGACTCCGTCGTGATCCACGGCGTATTGCGTATCCGAGTGGGTATAGGAGTAAGTAAACTTGCCACTGACATTGTCCGAGATACTGGCCAGCCGGCCTTCTCCGTCGTACTGGTAGGCAGTTTCTCGGCCGGCGGAATTCTCCGTCCTTTGCTTACGACCACGGTCATCGTACGTCGTGCGGCTCCACTCGCCGGACGACCAGGTTTCTGTCAACTCCGCGCCGCTTTCGCCATACGTGTAACGGACTTCCGCGCCGCTCGAGAACCGCACACCGGAAATTCGGTCTTGATCGTCGTAAGAGTAACGTTCCTCGTAGGCCGGCGCCTGGCGCAGCATGCTGAACCGGCCTGCGGAGTCGTACTCGAATTCCTCCCACACTCGCGGCGACTGCTCGCGCCGAGTCAAGAGCCCCTGCGGACTGTAGCTAAGCTTCTGCCGGCTGCCGTCGGGTGCCATAATCACCACCGGCAGGTCGAGGTTGTTGTACTGGAACCGAGTCATCCGCGCGTCCGAATGAACGACCGTGACCACTCGCCCATAGCGATCGTACTCAAGGGCAGTGTTTCCCTCCGGTGTTTGGATCGTTTTCGCGCGGCTGGCGTCGTCATAGGCGTACTTCGTAATCCAGCCGTCCTCCTGTTGTTCGATAACGCGGCCGCGGTTGTCGAACTTGAACGAGGGACGCGGCAGAAGCAACAGCGCGTCGAGTGAAACCGCGCTTTCAGTGACCTGTGCTGGCGGAACCGATTTCTCAACCGGGATCGTCAATCGATTGCCTAACGAGTCGCCGGCAGAGACGAGTTCGCCGGCATCGTCGTAGCGATACTCGACTTTCACTTTGCGGGCACTCGTGGCCTCGACCAGCTGCCATTTTTCGTCGTACTGGAACTCGACGACCAGCCCTTCTGGTCCCTCGATGCGCCGCACTCGTTCGCCGTCGTATTGGTAACGGAGAGTATTCAGCGGATCGTCGCCCACGGTGATGAGGCGACCTTGCTCGTCATATCCATACGTTCGCTTCGGACCCACGGAGGAGGTTTCCGATAACAGACGGCCATCCGCATCGAAGTTGAACACGATTCCGGACGCGTCCTCCAGGGACCAACCCACTGGCGTTTTCCGAATCGTTTCGTTTTCGGCGGTGACAAAAGTCCCGTCTTGTTGCTGCTGCGCGGCGCGCCAACCGATGCCGCCACGCCAAATCAATACGCGCTCGGGTTCGGGCAACGTCAGGCGCACCACGTTCTCGTCCGACCACCCTCTTCCGAAATGGGTATTGAGCGTCTCCGCGCCGCGCCACGTACGGCGCACGGTGACCATGACCAGACCGCTCCCGTGCGTTAGGTCGCTTGTGACGAGCTCGTTTTGGTCAGTCAGAAAGTGATCCACCGGCATCCGCGTCGCGGTTCGCTCCGCCGGCAATCCGGACGTTGGTGGTGGTACTTTCGCGGGTGAGTCAGGCGATTTCACCACTTGTGCAAAGAGGGATTTCGTATCGCACCAGGCCGCCAACGCGTACACCAACAGGCAAACCACGAGTACCTGGGTTGACGATCGAGTTCTGATCGAGATCTCAACCATGAGTTTCCTCCCGCGCTGAGAAAATGCAGCGCCCTGAAACGGGAAAGCGGGATCAAAAGATCGAATTGCCGCGACGCGTGAGAACGTTAGTGGTTGCCTTTCGACCTGTCAAGCATTGGCGCGCTCACCGTTCTCATCACGCTCAAGACGCAACAGCCAAATCACCTAGGAAGAAGATTTAAGCTCTCAGTCTGGGTGTAATGGAACGGAACGGCGCTTGGGGCCGCCGGCGGAGCGATCGAAGTACTTTGGTCCCCGCGCTTCACCGGGGGCAGGGCTTCAATCGTGGATATGAGAGTTCTCCTTCTATCTTCAAAATCAAAACGCCGGTGGCTAGCGCCATTCCGCTCACTCTGCAGGCGATTATTCGTCGTTCAGGATCGTGCCAATGCCACGGTTTTTGGTGAACAGCGCATTGCTGCTGAGCCCGAACAGGTCCAAGTAGAACGTCTCATTGGACTCTTTCTTGCTGTCGCCTTTGACTTCGATCGTGATCGTTTTCATCGTCTCGCCGGGGGCGAAGGTCAGCGTGCCGGTCTTGGCGACGTAGTCGTCGTTGCCGGTCGTCCCCGTGCCGTTCACGGTGCGGTACGACATCGTCACTGCCTGATCGTAGGCGGCCGAAAGCGTGACGGTAAAGGTGAACAGCGTCGTCTTGCCCTTCTGGCCCTCCGCCTTGGTGACATCGCTGATGCTGACGCGCGGCTCGTTGTCGACGATGGCGCCGATCCCCTGGCTATCGACGATCGTCGCATTCGTCGCGGCGCTGAGTTTGATGGCGAAGGTTTCGGTCGGTTCGGGGAGGCGGTCGCCCTTCACCGCGATGGTGAACGTCTTACTGGTCTGACCGGCCGGGATGGTCACGGTTCCGGACGCGGCAGTGTAATCGCTGCCGGCCGCGGCGCTGCCATTTGCCGTTTGATAATGGACGGTCACCGGCTGGCCGTAATCGGCCGAGAGGCTCACGGTGAAGACCATCAGCTTCGTGCCGCTGTTTCCTTCGACGATGGACGAGTCACCGATGCCGATCGTGGGGGGCGTGTCGTCATCGCGGATCGTTGCGAAGCCGCTGGAGTCGTAGAGCAACAAGCCGGATGCGCCGGTGAGGGTGACGAGGAACTCCTCGTCATCCTCCGCCAGCAAATCGCCGTTGACCAGCACCGTCAGGGTCTGGCTCGTCTGGCCGGCGGGAATGGTCACTGTTTCCGTGGCGGCCTGGTAGTCGCTGCCGGCCAAGGCACTGAGGTCAGCCGTGACGTAGCTCACCGTCACATCGGCGTCGTAAACGGCCGAGAGTGACACGGTGAAGGTCATGGCTGTCGTGCCCGAGTTCCCCTCCAACATCATCGCGGCCCCGTTGATGCTGGCAAACGGCTCATCGTCGATGATCGCCCCAAGGGCCTGGCGGTAGCTGAGCAGCGCACCGCTCGGGTTACTGAGATTGACGGAGAACAACTCATGCGCCTCATAGCCCTCTCCAATACGGTCTCCGGTGACCAGCACGATAATCGTCCCGCTGGTCTGGCCGGCGGGAATGGCGAGCGTGCCAGTGGTAGCCGTGTAATCGACGCCAGCCGTGGCGCCGGGCCCATACCAGTACTGCTGATCGGGAGTGAGGTCGGCAGTGGCATACTCGACGGTCACGGGTACGTCGTACGCCGCCGAGAGCGTCACGTTGAATGCGAAGGGCGTCGTGCCGGTATTCCCCTCCGCGCCCTCCACGTAGTCGACGATGCTGACGGTAGGCTCATCGTCCACGATGATGCCGATGCCCGTCGCCGTCGCATCGGCCACGAAAGCGTTGGTCGGGTTGGAGAGAAGGATGGAGAAGGACTCGTAGGAGTAGTAGTGGGACTCGCCGAGGCGGTCGCCATTGACCAGGACGGTCACGGTTTGGCTGGTTACGCCGGGCGCGAAGATCAGCGTTCCGGCGATGGCCTGGTAGTCGGCGCCGGCCGTGGCGCTGTTCCAAGAGTAGCCGGCGGCGGTTTCGTAGTGGACGCTCACCGTCTGACCGTAGGCGGCCGACAGGCTGACGGTGAATGTGGCGTTGACGGATCCGGTGTTGCCTTCCGTCACCATCGCGTTATTGATGGTGAGCGAAGGAACGTCCAGCGCGGGCCAGGTCCCATCGTTGAGCAGCACCGAGACGTGGTTCGAGTTGGGAACGGCCGAAACCGCGTCCGCAAGGCCGTCGCCGTTGAAATCGCCGACAGCGAGGTCGAACGGATACGCGACGACAGTCACTGGCGGATTGAAGGTCCCGCCGCTCGCACCGAGCAAGACGCTGATCGTTCCCGGGGACGTACTGGCGGTGACCAGGTCCGTCTGGCCGTCGCCGTTGAAGTCGGCCATGGCCACGGAGTGGGGTTGCGAGCCGGCGGCGTAGATTTGGGCAGCCCCGAAGGAGCCCAGACCGTTCCCCAGCAGCACGCTCACGCTGTTGCCCGCGGTGTTCGACGTCACCAAATCGATTTCGCCATCGGCGTTCACGTCTCCGGCGGTTACCGCATTGGGATAGGCACCGAAGTTGAAGGAGTTTGGGTCCCCGAGCCTGCCGTCACCGGCCCCCTGCAGCACCGCGACGTTCCCATCATCCAGGTTGACGGTCGCAAAGTCTAGATTGCCGTCGCCGTCGAAGTCCGCCAAGGCCACGGAGGTGTGATACATGTAGCCGAGGAAGGAATCGATCGGCGCCGCGAACGAGCCGTCGCCGTCGCCCAGCAGCACCTTGGCAAGGGCAAAGCTGCTGTTCGACGTCACGCCGAGGTCCAGCTTGCCATCGCCATTGAAGTCACCTACTGCCACGGAGTCCGCGTTGGAGCCCAAATTGAAAGCGCCAGCCGGCTGCAAGGCGCCATTGCCGTTGCCCAGCATGACGACCACGTAATCCGCGTCGGCGTTCACCAGGTCCAGCTTGCCGTCGGCGTTGAAGTCGCCGACCGCCGAAGAACCCAGCCCGAAGGCAATGGCAGAGTTCTGGGCCGGCTGGAACGTGCCGTCGGCGTTGCCCAGCAGCACGCTCATGCTGCTGCTGCCGTAATTGGCGGTGACTACGTCCAGGCGGCCGTCATTATTGAAGTCGGCCGCAATCACATTCTGAGGGCTTATGCCGACCGGATACGTCACGGCGGGGCTGAAGGTGAGCAGGCGGCGGTCCTCCAACTGTTCGAAGCGCAGCCGCGAAGCCGGAGGCCGCCGGCGGCTTGGTCGCCGACGTAGGGACGTCGAAGTCAGGGAGTTGAAATATTTCGGGAACCACATGCTATCTCTCCTTGTGGTCTGCAATAGAATGGAGAGACATCGTTTCCAGCGCGCAAACCGAGCGCCGGAGCGGTGCCGGGCCGGTGAGGAGCTCGCTTGGCGGTAAGGCCTCACCGGCCGCTTTGTTTC
>CAZFLF010000078.1:0-10308 GCA_964519825.1 uncultured Pirellulaceae bacterium
ACCCTTGTTCGTTGCGGCGCGAAAATCAGCAGTTTTCGCGAGTTTTCTGATCATTTTCATTACGGCTCGGAGGATCTGAGGTCGCTGACCGAATGGGCTGAGCGACTCGACGTCGAGCAAGTGCTCTGCACGATGAAAGACTTCGTCAAGCTGCGCGCGGCAACGCTGGGACGCCGACCGCTGCGCGCGCTGACGATCGGAATCGAGTTCCTTGCGGGGCGCGAAGCGTTCGAGTCGCGATTGAGTGCGATCGTTTCACACGAACCTCGGCGCTCCTGAATCAAACTCGCATTCATCACGATCATGCCGCTCGAGCGCGCCTGTTGAAGGGCTCGCGAGGTCGCGCCTCTCACACAAAATCTTTGCGCGAGAGAAAAAAAGTTGTGGAAAACGTGTTGCATTAAATTCAACCTTGCGTACAACTACTGCTTAATGAGTTGGTCAACCACGGATGTTGAGTGAAGTTTGTGACACGCAACACGCGATCAACAGGCAAACACAAGATGGACGTGGTTGGATTGTGAAAGGGGCCTCGCTCGTTGGCTCAGAGGCAACTTGGAAGCCTGCGAGATGGAACTCGCCCCAAAACCTTTTTTTAACGGAGGACGTACTGTGGCCAAGAAAGCTGCCAAGAAAGCCGCCCCAAAGAAGGCTGCGAAGAAGTCCGCGAAGAAGGCTGCGAAGAAGAAGTAGTTCTTCCGCCTAGCAGCGCGGCGCCGCGAGTTGGCGGCGCACTCGACTACGACGAGACAGAGCCGTCAAGACAAACAGTTTTGACGGCTCTATTCGTTTCTTGCCCGACCGCAGGGTGCGATTCCGCTGGAGCATTGCGACGTAACGTAGGTCCAGTTACAACGATACCACTTGTTGAAACCTGATCGATCTCACCCCTCTCCGCCCTACCATGAACCGCAAATTGCTGATCCTGACTGAAGGACACACCAACCCGCACACCGCAAAGACAGCCAGCTGCCTGATTCGGTACTGCCGTGATGAAGTCATCGCGATCTTGGACAGCACGCAACGCGGCAAGACGACGCACGACCTGTTGGGAGTTGGCGGTGACCTGCCCATCGTCGGTTCGTTGGATGAAGCGAAGGGAGCAAAAACTCTGTTGCTCGGCATTGCTCCGCCGGGCGGCAAGATTCCGACTGCTTGGCGGCAAGTCATCCTGGATGCGATCGCGCGCGGCATGAACGTCGTGTCCGGCTTGCACGACTTCCTGACCGAGGACGCCGAATTTGTATCGGCAGCAAACCGCCACGGCGTGACTTTGACCGATGTTCGCAAAAATAATGAAAAAGATGTCGCGCGCCGCCACGGCCTCAATGACAAATGTTTGCGCGTCCTGACCGTGGGTCACGATTGCAGCGTGGGGAAGATGGTCGCGGGGGTGGAACTGACCAACGCACTTAAGAAGCGCGGCCGTGACGCCAAGTTTATCGCCACCGGCCAGACCGGCATTATGGTCGAAGGGGACGGTTGTCCGATCGACAGAGTGATTTCTGATTTCGTCAGCGGCGCGGTGGAGAAAATGGTGTTGGCCAATCAACATCGCGAAATCCTGGTGGTCGAAGGCCAAGGTAGCCTCATCCACCCGTCGTATTCGGGCGTCACATTGAGCCTGCTCCACGGCTCGTTTCCGCACGCGCTGATATTCGTCTACGAAGTTGGCCGTGAGGCCGTGACCGGCGTCGACCACGTGCGAATTCCGCCGCTGAAACGCCTGATTGAAATTAATGAGATGATGGCCAGCGTCGAACGGCCAACGCGCGTTATCGGCATTGCGATGAACAGTCGCCGCGTCAGCGAAGCGGAAGCCAACGCCGAACGAGAACGGGTCCGGGCGGAGACCGGAGTGCCGGTGTGCGACTTGATCCGTCACGGTTCCGACGAACTGGTCGACGCGATCCTGCGGTTTCAAGCCAGCCGAGAACAGGTTTAAATCTATGCAATTCCGCATCCATCGCTATGAACTGCCACTGCGGCACGTGTTTACCATCTCGCGGGGCTCCATCACGGTGCAGACGACATTGATTGTCGAACTAGCTGAGGATGGGCGCCGCGGGTTTGGAGAAGCAACCACGAACGACTATTACGGATTCACCTTCGAGAGTATGAATGCGGCGCTCGAACGAGTCCGCCCTTTGATTGAATCGCAGACCCTGTCCGATCCCACGTGGCTCTGGCAGATATGCCAGCCCTTGCTGGCCGACAATCCTTTCGCGCTGTGCGCGCTCGACCAGGCGGCACACGATCTGTGGGGAAAAAAGCTGGATCAGCCCGTCTATCGTCTATGGGGACTGACAACCGAGCGCGTTCCAACCAGCAACTACACCATCGGAATCGACACGATCGACAAGATGGTAGAGAAACTGGCTGAGTTTCCCGGATGGCCGGTGTACAAGATTAAGCTCGGAACGCCGCAAGACCTGGAGGTTGTGCGAGCGTTGCGGCGACACACGCCTGCCACGTTCCGCGTCGACGCGAATTGCGGCTGGACCGCCGATGAAACGATTCGAAACTCGTGCGAGTTGCGGGACCTTAACGTCGAGTTCATCGAACAGCCGCTGCCTGCAGATCATTGGGACGACATGCGACGGGTCGTTGCGGAATCGGCATTGCCGATCATCGCTGACGAAAGCTGCATCGTCGAAGAGGATGTTGACCGGTGCGCCGGACATTTTCACGGCATCAACATCAAGTTGGTCAAATGCGGCGGTCTCACTCCGGCTCGTCGCATGATTGCGCGTGCCAGAGAACTGGATTTAAAGGTGATGGTCGGTTGCATGACCGAGTCGACCGTCGGTATTTCAGCGATCGCGCAGCTCCTACCGTTGCTTGACTATGTCGACATGGACGGTGCAGTGCTCCTGGCTCGGGATATCGCAACGGGCGCAACCATCGAACGGGGCGTGTGCCGCTTTCCAGACGTTCCGGGCAACGGTGTCACTCTTCTCGCGCCGTGACCAACAGGAAAATGATGGACAGGAAGATATGGATGATATTCCTGTCCATCATTTTCCTGTCGAATTCACTCTGCGCCTTGTTCCACCCGAGGTCGCGAACTATGATTGGTGATGTCGGGCGAGGGAGTGATACTTAAAGTCGACCTTTGCTTGGCAACGGATTGATTTCGGATGACTAAATAAAGGGCAACCTGGGCGTGCCAGGGGGCTCGTTGAGAAGTAAACCGATGTGGCGGAATACCTGCGGGTGTTCTGCCATGTCGGTTTTTTTTGCGCTTATCGTTGACATCGAGCTTTCGTAGGGGTTTCCCCCTGTTCGGTGCGACAAGCGCCGGCTGCGCATTTCTTTTAAGGAGAACTGCAATGATTTCGGTGTCCACAATCTTGATCATTATTTTGATTCTGATGCTGTTGGGTGCGATGCCCCTTTGGCCTCACAGCAGAAACTGGGGTGCTTATCCGAGCGGCGGACTTGGATTGGTTGTGCTAATCCTGGTCGTCCTGGTGCTCATGGGACGCATTTGATTGAAGAGCTGCTTGTCGATGACTTGGCGCACTACTTGCAAGTAGCGGTAGGCGAGCCCAATGCGATCAGGAGCAAAACAATGTCCATCGAACCCGTTGCCGATCACGGCCAAAAGCTCGCTGCGCCCGCGGGGAAGGTCATCGGTTTTATTGATGGCAAAGCTGAATTTGAAGCGTTTGCCGAAGCTGTGCGGGCCGCCGGTTATCCAGCAGCAAAGATTACTTCACTTTATGGCCAAGACGGCATTCAACTTCTAGAACGGTTGAAGAATGAAAGTTTCTTCTTTGGAGACTCTGAGGATAGCGTCATCCGGCTCAGCATCCGAGAGCTAAGTCAGGGACATTACGCCGTTGCGGTGGAGGTAACAGACCATAAACAAGCCGAGCAAATCGCCAATTTGGCAAGACCTTATGGCGGTCACAATTTCAATTACTTCGGAACTTGGGTCAACGAGCAGCTTCCGACATAATATGCAGGTTCGAGTGCTAAGCGGGGAGCTTGCCCGTTGCCCGCAAATGGCAGCGACAACTACGTAAACGATTTACGCCGCGAGATCCCCCTCTCGGCGTTTGTCGTTTCTTGGCCTTTCCAATCAAGGTCCGAGAGGACCTAGTCAGCGCGACGCCGTAGTCGTCACGCTGTGCGAGTGCAAATCTCTTCCACGACTTCACCCCGCGCAATAACGAGGACGTCTGCCATTCCCAGAAACAGACCGTGGTCAACAACACCCGGAATCGTCGCGATGTGCTGGTCGAGGTCGCGCAGCCCCTGCAAACTCGCCGGCGTGAATTGACAGTCGATGATGAAGTTTCCCTCCGCGGTCAGGAAGGGCTGACCATCTTTCGCACGGAGCTTTGGCTCGCATCCCAGAGTCCTGAGTCGATTCGCAACATTTCGCCAACCGAACGAGCACACTTCGACAGGAAGTGGAAACTGTCCTAGATTTTCGACAAGTTTACTTGAGTCACAGATCACGATGAATCTTCGAGCGGCCGAGGCGACAATGCGCTCGTGGAACATGGCTCCCCCACCACCCTTCATCAAATCTCCAACTCGTGTCGCTTCGTCGGCACCGTCGATTGCCACATCCAACTCGAAGCCTTCTAAGTCGCCCGCGATTGGAACGTTAACCTCGTTAGCCAATGCTCGACTGGCAGCGGACGTTGGGACGCCGACGACGCGCAAACCCTCCTTGCAGATCCGCTCTCCAAGGTACCGAATCGCGTAGGCAGCGGTGCTTCCCGACCCCAAGCCGACGCGCATGCCGTCCTGCACGAACCGGACAGCGTGACGCGCAGCGACTCGCTTTTCGGCCTCTCGATCCGTCATGGCTGATCCCCTTGCGAATGCACTCGGCAGACAGATTACGGAGATTCTTGCAGGAGCTCACTAATGACCTCCGAGAAACCAATCGTTCCAGGCACGATGAGTTCTCCGAACTCAGGAATTGAGTTTGGCCAATAGGTCCAGAGCCTTCTCCGCTTTTTGCACGGAGCCGGCCTCTGAAACGAGCTTCTTCGCTTCTAAGAGCGATGCAACGGAGACGTCGCCATTGGAATCCTTAGTCTTCGCTGGCTTGCTCGACTTCGAGAGCTGCTGATAGATCAACGGCAAGCTGACTTTGATTCGTTCTTTCTTCAACGCTGCTCGTACATCCGCAGCAGATGCGTGGGGATTGGCAGCCAAATAGTCTCGGATCTTTTGTGATTTGCTCATGCGATGTTCCTTTTCGAGTTATGCCCCGTGCATCAGAGTAATTACCAGAAAGAAAGCCATCTAGGTACAAACCGGGGGACCTTGAGGTATCGATAGCCCGCAGACATGGGCGGGCGCGGTGCAATCCAGCCCAGCCGGATGAGAGTTTTCCCTCCCCTAATGACCGGCCGTGAATATGTCTCGTCGACATGCCGTCGCGCTAAAGTCGGATGTGTGGACCTCCAATCCCTATGTCATCTGTCGTTGAAAGACTACGCACACGGATCGAATCACACGGATGGAGTTCAATGCCTCGAGATCGCTGGCGGCTCACCGATCAACGCCATACCTTTCTTCATCCGTGTGTGCATTCATCCGTGTGCAATTCTGGAATTGAAAGACTGAGCACACGGATCGAGTCACACGGATGGAGTTGAATGCCTCGAGATCGCTGGCGGCGCACCCGCAGACCAGCGTCACGAAGATGGCCAGCGAGCGGGCGGAGAATTGTGGACCGAAGAATCTAACGCAGATTGTTCTCCGAGCCTCCATGTGGTTGATTGCTAATTGGCGGTGCAGGACCGATAACTCTCTTACGGTGTGCTTTGTCGTTCGTGTAGGGCGTACTGCGGAACGAAGCTTTTGCGAGATACCTAATTGTGAAATTCCGACTTCGGACCTTGTTTTTCCTCCTCGTCGTTTGCGGAGCTGGGCTTTCATGGTGCCTAGCGATCACTCGGCAGCACGCTGCGGAGACTGCGGCGATCAAACAGCTTCGGAAAATCAGCACGTCCGGAAGGATCCTGGCGGAAGATAATTGGGACAGATGGTGTTTTGCACACCCGATGCCCGATGTTCGTTCCATTGCGCCGCGTTGGCTCGACGACTGTTTACGTCCGTGGGGCTGCGACCGCTTTGACCATGTCAGTCAATTGACTCTCGACGGACGTGAATTCGACGATCACATCGTTGATCATCTGACAACGTTCACCTCGCTGAAGAAGCTGAAGCTAAATGGCACGAGCATGACTGAGAGCGGTCTGTGCCGCCTGAAGGATGCCCTTCCACGCACACATATTGAATTCATTGACTGGCGGGATGTCGACGTCCGGAGCCCAGTCGGTGGCGAGATTCTCTATGTGGCCAAGGAGGGGACGTCCGTCAAACCGGGCGACGTGTTGGTTAAACTGAAAGCGGGCGCTTCGGGCAAGCAATACATGCTTTATGCAAAGCAGGACGGTACGGTTAGAAATCGCCCGATCATTTCAGTTGGGAAGTATCCAGCGGAGCGAATTGGCGAAGGGACAATTGTGCGAGAACTCCAACTTGTCGTGATTATTCAGCCGTCCGATTCATTGACTACACTTTGGCGTTGATACCGGGCTGGATTTCGGAGGTAATGGAGATCGATTTGCTTGATTCGAGAAGTTTCAATGAGTCCACAACGACCGCGGATTTTTCTTTTATCACCGGCCAGTTGTTCGGGCCGCCGTGCGCAAATTCTGCTGAACCAGCAGGCGACATTCGATCTTGCTCAAGCAATCCGCACTGACAAAGGTGCGCCGCTGGCAGACGTCTTCACTTTTCTAAGTGGGTTATATTTTCGAGGAAAGATAGTGTATGCACGCAGGTTCATGGCGTCCGAGCCCGAGGTTACCGGCATTTTCGCAATCACCGCCGGACGTGGACTGATGCCAGTGGAAACTCCGGTCCGCGCGCTCGATCTGCAACAATTCGCCAGCGTGCCGATTGACGTTGACGAGCCGCGGTATCGGGAGCCATTGGAGTGTGATGCCCAGAAATTGGCTACACAATGACTTCGCGCAGCTTACTTGTCCCATTGTTTTTCATCTCCTCGAATTCATTGTGTCTCTTTTTCTTGCTCCTCCTGCTCAGCTGCTGCGCCCCAGCCCAAGAACCAGCGAAGCCAGGCTGGCGGTACGCGCCCGAACTCATGCGACCGTTCTGGCGAGGGAACACTATGATCGACAAGGTCGTCGAGCCGAAGCCAGATCTAGTGATCGTGGCTTTTGGGATGAACGATGCAGCCGCTCGTTCGGCAAAAGAGTATCAGGCCAACATCGAAGCGGTCTTGGGCAAGATTCGTGAACGGCTCCCTGACGTCGAGTTCATTCTTGTGGCGTCGATGCTCGGCAATCGAGATTGGACCAGACTCAAACAAGAGCTCTTTCCGCAGTATCGCGACGCGCTGGCCAGCCTCTCGCGACCGGGCGTCGCGCTGGCCGACTTGACTTCGATATGGGCCGGCTTCCTGGAACTCAAACAAGACTGGGATCAAACCGGAAATGGCGTGAATCATCCGAACGATTTCGGCCACCGCGTTTATGCCCAGGTATTGTCGACTTTGCTTGGTCCCGAGGGCGAACCTGGCGCGGACCCCAAGCCCTGAAGGCGGTCCAAGCACGGCCGCTTCAACCGACAAATCGCCAATGGTGCCCAAGAAGGCTTGAGAAAACACCCAAAGCGTGCTGAAAGGCTCGCGGCCCCGTGTTAGCGCACGGGGCTTTTTCGTTGACTGGCACGGAATTCTGTACCAGTCCACTTTTCAAATCGACGTAAGTCCAAGCGAGGCCGACGGGGCTCGAACCCGCAACCACCGGATCGACAGTCCGGTACTCTAACCAATTGAGCTACGGCCCCAACTGAAATCGTGCTGAATTATAACCCGCGAAGGTGAGTCCGCAAGGCCGTCGAATTCTCGTCGCAACCGACACCCCGGTCGGCAGTTCCGTCGCCGAAATCAGTTGTTGCAACGGCTGCGACCAAGCCCCCGATTGTGACCTAGATTTTAGTTGGCGGGAGAACCTCGAGCAGCAGAAAGTCAATTTATGTGGTACCGATTGGAACAAATGTCGACCGGCCTTCAACGCGCGATCAATAACATGGACAGTCAGCAGTGGATCGTCGTCTCGGCACTGGCAGTCACCGTGGGAGTGTTTTGTCTCCGCGGTTACGGTTCACGCACCAACTATTAGTTGGCAATACGCACTGAGGCCTCGCGGTTAAAAGAGTTTCTCATCGGGTTCAAACCCCAATTCCCGAACGCGGCGGCGGTCGGACTCTGCCTCGTCTGCTTCTTTTCGTCCCTCGTGAATCAGCGCGCGATGGTAATGGATCACAGATAGAGCCTGCGATGCTTGCTGATCGGCCTGTTTTTTCAATCGTCGGTCCGCAATGGACGGGCTGGCTGAAGATTGCTCCTGATAACTCGCCTCCGCGAAGTTGACCGCGTGGTCGAGGTCTTTCAGTGCCCGATCAAAATCCCCTTTGCGGTAATACAAAAAGCCTCGCGTATCGAGCATGGCATAGTTCTCACCTTCCAATCGCATTGCTTCGTCGATATTCGCCAGTCCCTCGTCGATCTCCACGTTTGCCAGAGCCCTCGCATAGGCCAAACCGTTCAGCGCTTGGGCGCGACTCCTCCCCGCACTGACTGCATCGAAGCCGAGAATCCGCTTGAAATCGTCCACAGCTTTTTTATGCTCGCCCATGGAGTGGTAAATCAATGTGCGCTGCGCGTACGCGGCTACGTCAGCGGGACGCCACGAAATGATCTGATTGATCTCGTCAAGCGCGGCCTGGTATTGCTTATCCTCCAGAAGCCATTGCGATTTCCTGCGGCGCAATTCGATATCGCGAGGATTCTTCTGAATGTCCTGGTTCAGTTTCTGCATGGCCCCGGCCGGATCACCGTTCAGCCGTTGCTCTTCCGCGGACGCGAGTCGCCATTGCTGCAATTCCTTCGGAATAAACCACATTCCCAGAATCACACACACGACGCCGATCAAGAAGCATGGGATCAGCACGGTCAACCAGGGTCCGATGCGTGGGCCACGCGGCCGGTCCGCTAACTCGGCCAGAATCGGATAGTCGGCGGGAGGAAACGATTGGGCGGACGAAGCGGGATCGTAGGACATTTTCGATTAACGTAACTCGCCATGGGGCGGTGAAAGGACTCGGCACGAGAACGCGTGTTTCAAACCTATTCATGCCGACTTCGTGCGGCAAGTCAGCAAAAAGGCATCTTGCAAAGAACGGGTGGCCGGCACATGCTAAGCCCAGCTTATTCACCGTTGGGCTCTTCCCGGAACCTCGGTGAATGTGTCTTTCTAGTCGTTGGAGTTAGGAATGCCCTGCGGTTCCGAGCGTCTGTGCGAATTGTTAGTCAGGGAAGCCTAGCCGCTACTTGATTCCAGTCCAAAGCCAACCGTTTTCTTGCGAAGGAGGGATCACCCATGCCGCTGTTCGAGGTCGAAACCAACGCACACATTATCATTACCTGGGCTGCAGATGAAGCCGCCGCGAAAATCGTTGTGAACGAAGCGTACCCGCACGACATTGTAATTCGGATGACCAAGCGCCCGCGGGATACCTGGGTGATCTCGAAGGGGGCTCTAGGGCTGACGACCACCACCACCGATGTCTGTCACGTGGCCCGCGACTGCCTGGCCAAGGCTGCTGGCGACAAAGTGCATGCTATTCGTCTGTACATGCACGAAACTGGAACGGATTTGGAACGGGCTCGCAAAGTCATTGAGTCGAATATGGTTATGGGATGGTGAGCGCCGGGACCTCGTCCTGGTATTGCAAAAGCATCCCGTTTTGGTTGATCCTCGGAACGTCAGCAGCACGATGACATACTCTCAGTCGTGGTGTTTTAGTACTCCGAGGAAGAAACATGATCTGTCAGGGCCAGTCGCGAAATACGCGCGGTCTCCGAAATGCCAGCAGCCCAGGGGGCATCACCAAGCATTTTCGGATCCAGGTTCACGATGCGGAAGCAGAATCATGGCGGATGTACGCCAGCTTTCGTTTCCTAGGTGAAGCAGAAGCTTGCCTGGATTCCCTGCAACAACGCGGCATTGAAGCACGCCTTGTCTCCACCGATCTTTGTCCAACCGCGTTCTGAAGATCGGTTCGCAAACCGCACCGCAGAATGCAGCGACCAACGGGAGCGGACCAATTGGCCGAACGACTCCCATTTGGCTGGCGGCCCTGCCGCTACTCGGTTACCCACGTAGCCGTAGTTTTTTCGGCGCCACATGCAGCGACCAACGGGAGCGGACCAATTGGCCGAACGACTCCCATTTGGCTGGC
>CAZFLF010000078.1:10408-12412 GCA_964519825.1 uncultured Pirellulaceae bacterium
GGCCCTGCCGCCCTAAGAAGCTCCGTTGGAACAGCGGTGGATGATTGATCGCGTGTTCCCGATCGCTGTCGGTAGCACATCGACCTTCCATCCTCGGGCACGGATCAGCTGTGTGACTTCGGGTTGATCGGCAACATCCTCGGTTAATAGCAGTTCTCCTGCACCTGCATGAGCGACGATTTCGCGGACCAGGTGTGCAGTGCCACCGAAATAGTCGAGGCGGTCATTCAACGTCGTAACCAACGCCGGTCCGCGGTGGATAGCCAACCGCAGTGACGGCGTTTCCACTGGCGATGCCGGCAGTAAACTGACCGCGGCGCGCGTCGCTGCAATGGGATCGGCGAATGTCGCCAGGATTCCTTCGCCGATGATTTTCACCACCGCGCCGCCATGCTGGCGAACGACTTCGTCAAAATGCGTTAATGCGCGACGAATTTGGGCGAACGCAGGACCATCTCCTAAGCGTTGATAAAGTTCCGCTGCGCCGTGAACTTCCACAAGCATCAACGTGACGGTGGTGATGCTGACAATTTGACCCGGGGACAGAACCTGTTCCGGGAACATCTCGCGGAACAGCGCGAGCGACGAAGCGGCGGCGGCCGTGAACGCGAACTGTCTTCCTGCGGTACGCTCGAGTCTTACTTGCAACTCGCGCTGTGTGTCATTGAACAGTGTGACGACTTGCGATCCTGGTCGGAGCAATGGCACGGCATCTCTCGACGGTGGACGCAGCAAGGCCAATTCCCAACGACTCACGACGCCATGTGGCGAGACGCGCAAGTCGACCGCGAACGGTAATTGCGGTCCGCGAATTCGATAGACACCTTCTTCCAAATCGAGTGCCAGTGAGAATCGCTCTCCGGGGGCAAGCCGCGATTGGGAGACTACGTGCGCCGAAAACGCTGGACCACCAATGCAATACGTGCGTGTCTCGACGGTGCGAAGTTCCGGATGCGCTCGAAAAATCAGCTCGACCGAATTGGAGAAATCCACCTCGTACCGCAAATCGCAGGCGGAGCAATATCCGTGGTCCCGCAGCGCTGCCAGTGTCTCTTGAACATCGGCCGGAATTCGGCACGATGGACAGAGAATATCCCACAGCAAGACCAGTAATCCCTCGCGCGCTCCCAACAGGCATGCTTCTACAACCTGTTGTGGGTCGAGCCGGAACCGATCAGCAAACGCCAAGGGCCGAATGCGGGCGACATCAAGGTCGGACGCGTGTTCGAGAAACTGCCCCAAAGTCTCCACAGTGTTCGGTTCCACGTGCTGCTCACGCAGCCGCTCCAAACGCTGTCGCAAGCGTGATTGACGGGGCACGGACATGACAGCCGCTTTGCCAAAGGCGTCTTCCGCGGGATTTCGCTGTGCTGCCTGCGACAGGTAGGCGTCAATCTGGCGGTAGACGCGGCTGAACGACCGGGGAGACTTGCGTCCTAGCTCCCATTTCGCCAGCCACTTGCCGAGCCAATTGCGCGGCAACACTTTCAACCTCTGGACCAGCCGTGTGCCTCCTCCCGCCCGCGGCGCAAGCTCGACGATGTTGACGAACCACGCGAACGGGCCTACCGAGAATTCGCGGAGCACACTCATGCGCCGCCCCTCAATCCACTCGTAAGGATGCTCCTGCCAGGCAATGCGTTGGCCGGCGATCTTGGTTTCCGCGAACCGCTCAACACCGCGCTGAGAATCGACGCGAGTCGTGTATCGAACCGCAGGCAATCCCAATGAATGATTGACATGGTCGGTATCCGACACATACGGCCAGAGCTGAGCAGGCGACGCAGCCAAGTCGCAAGTGAAGTGGAATTCCAAAACTTCGGCACCGCGCGCGTCTGGTGTTGCTGGATGCAGCAACATCGAAGTGGGCTCGCCATTCAAAAGTTTTTCGACATCGACTTGCAATTCTGCCGCATTGGCGTAGCGCGCGTCGGGATTTTTGGCTAAACATTTTTCCACGACGCCGACCGTTGCTTCGCTCACTTCGGGCCGCAAAAGCTGGAG
>CAZFLF010000079.1:0-12342 GCA_964519825.1 uncultured Pirellulaceae bacterium
GAAGAGAGGGAAGAGGACCAAGCATGGCACGGCAACGAAGGTCAATTACTCCAAACAGACCTACTGTGCCAAGGTTCTTGAGCTGACAACGTTGCCGAGACTGTTGTTGGCCCTGGGAGGAGGGCTGTTTCGCAGGTAGGATGTGGCCGTAACCACCTGTGATCTCTGCATTGGAGCCCTGACGTGACACGCCATCATCGCCGCAAACCGTCGAAACGACCACCGTCGGGCGGCGGCGATCGCCAGGGAGATCGTCTCCAAAAGGTGCTTGCGGCCGCCGGGTTAGGCAGCCGTCGTGACTGTGAAGAGTTGATCGTGGCCGGCCGTGTCGAGATTAATGGCCAAACGGTCACGGAACTCGGCACGCGAGTCGAGCCGCTGAACCAGGATATCCGTGTCGACGGCGTGTCACTCCCACGACCGCGGAGAGTCCATTACATGCTCAACAAGCCGGCCGGCGTCGTCTGCACGAACGATGACCCTAGCGGCCGATTGCGCGCCATTGACTTGATTCGATCTGGTGAGCGCCTGTTCACGGTCGGCCGATTGGACCGTAGCAGCGAGGGATTGATTCTGATCACAAACGACGGCGAGCTGGCGAATCAACTGACCCATCCGCGATACGGCGTCGAAAAGCGATATCTGGTCCGCGTCGTTGGAAGCCCGAATCCGGTGATCTTTGACAAATTGCGTCGGGGGATTCATTTGGTCGAAGGAGTCGCTCGGGTGTCCGACATTCGGGTGCGCAAGCGGACTTCGAAGTTCACCGACGTGGAGATTGTTTTGCAGGAGGGACGTAATCGCGAAATTCGCCGCATTTTGGCCCGAATCGGGCACAAGGTCGTGCGGTTAAAGCGAATTGCCATCGGGCCGCTACGGCTAGGTGAATTGCCGGTTGGCGAATCGCGGGTATTGTCGCGCGACGAAGTACGGCTGTTGCAGGAATCGTCGCGCAAGACCCGTCAGCGCAAGAAGCCGAGCGCGAATGACGCCGAGCCGCGTTCTCAAACTGGGCCGCGTTCGCGAACTGAACCACGATCGCAAACGGGGCCGGGTCGTCCGCCAAAAAAACAACCGCCCGCTCAACGGCCGCCGAGCAAGCCACTTGAGCGGCGCAAAGCGGCTGACTTGGCGATCGCTCCGCCGCCGGTGAACTTGGAGTTAGACGAAGTTGAAGTGACCGAGACGCCACTCGATTTGCCACTCGGTGTGATCATTGGCAGCGATACCGATTGGGACTCGACTTCACCACAACACCCGCGACAAGCACCCCCGCGCCATAAGCGCCGCCGGCCATGAGCGTGTCTGATTGCCCTGACAATCCACTGCATGCCAAGTACTACCCCGACTGCGCACTCCAGCGTACGGTCGAGATTATCGAGAACGTGAGGCTCGCGCGCGAGACGTTTCGCGTGCGATTTGCCTGTCCAGAAGTCGCCCGTCGCGCAGTTCCCGGACAGTTCCTCATGTTGCGTCTGTCGGGCTGCAACGATCCGCTCATTGGCCGTCCGCTGGCACTCTATGATGTAGTCGCCGATGACTCGGGAACTCCCTGGGGAATCGACTTGGTATATCTGGCTAAAGGAAAGTTCACGAGTCGGCTTGCGGAATGTGGCCCTGGCACTCAGCTTGTTGCCTGGGGACCACTCGGTAATGGCTTTGCTCCGCAACCGTGTAACACACTGATCATGGTTGCGGGAGGCATCGGGCAAACGCCCTTCGTGGCTTTCGGGCAGGAGAGTTTGGGCCGTCGCCGTTACGGTGATCCGGTGCGGCAGCCCGGTTTGGCCCGGCGAGTCCTCTTGTGTTACGGGGCGCGCTCCGCAGACTACTTGGCGGGGATCGAGGACTTTGAACGGAACGGGATCGAGATCCGCATCGCGACCGAAGACGGTTCGCGCGGCCATCACGGACTAGTGACTCACCTGCTTGAACGGACGTTAAATGAAACGTCGGAAGACCGGCGGATCGTCTGTTGTGGTCCGGAACCCATGATGGAAGCCGTCGCCCACCTTGCCCACCACACCAAGATTCCGTGCCAGGTTTCCTTGGAGACGCCCATGGCGTGCGGTATCGGAATTTGCTTCACCTGTGTCGCCAAAGTTCGCGATGCCGCTGGAAATTGGGATTACAAGCGAACCTGTGTGGAAGGTCCGGTATTCGACGCTGCGACGATTGAATGGTAACTGACTCGCGTTTCGTAGCCGTCGTGCTCTGCGGTAACGAAGCTCAAACGAAAGCAAACTGGGACAAATAGGTCCTATACGACTTATTCGTCTCATACGTCCCATCGAGTGCCGTATTACGTCACGACGGCGTGACAGCTTATTCTTAAGCACTCCCGGTGCTGGGAGCCGGCGTGGCAGGTTCAAACAAAGCCACGACAGCCCCGGCGGGATCTTGAATGACGACAAATTGTCCTTGTCCGGCATAACCCCGAATCGGCACAATGACTTTCCCGCCAAGTTCCCCGACGCGAGCAATGCTCTGCTCCAGATTCGCGACGGTGACATACATCATCCATTGCGGCGGCATGGATGCGTTGACGGCTCGCGAGTGGCAGACTCCGGCTACTGTGTCGCCGGTACCGGGCAAGTTCATGCAGTAGTCGCTGTAGCCGTCCATCTTCAAGGCCGTCCATTTCCAGCCGACGACGGCGGCGTAAAAGTCGCGGACCTGCTCCGCGTTGGGCACCGTCAAATCGAACCAACCGATCGAACCAACTGGGGGCTGCGGTGAGTTACTCATACATGAATTCCTCCAAGTCTGGGATGCCTATCATGGCCAAGTCGACGATCGCTGTCAGCGCCCCAATGCGCCGAGTATCAGTATCGGCAGGATCGTCCCGGCCAAAGAGAATACAACCATTCCCATCGTGATGCGAACTGTAATGTTTGTGAGCCAAACTAACTTCGCGGCCGCCGATTCGCCCACACGTTCGGCGATGCGAGCGGACGTTTCCGCCAATCGGCCAGCAAGTTCCCCGGCGGCCAACTCGCTTTTCTCGTCTCTGGTCAGGGTTGTCGTCTTGTCAAACGCTTCCGTCACAGTGGCGCCACGTTCGACTCGTTCCGCCGCACGGAGCAGATCCTGTCTTAGCCAATCATTGTCAATCGTTTGACAAGCGTGCCGGATCATTTTCTCGACGCGTTGCCCGCCCGATCCATACAGCAAAGCGAACACGTGCAGGAAACGATTCACAGCCACCTCGCGCTCCACGGACCCGATCACTGGCAACATCAGTTTCGCTCGGTCCGTCAACGTCTTGATCGGAGTCACGAAAAGGATGATGGCAACGGCGGCCAGTGAACCGAAACTGACCACCAAATCGCTGGCTGCCGATAGCATGCTGGACCAGCTGCCGAGAACCAAGAGCAGAAGTAGCAGCACGGCCTTTCCGCCAAAATAGATTGCCAGCGGCAGTAGCCAGGCGTTGCGCAGCGCCTCAGTCGGCCGATGCAGCAATCGGCAGTGTTCTGCCAGAAATCGCAACGATTCATCCAGACGTCCGGTTTGTTCACCGCACCGAACGACCGGAATGACAAACGGCGGCAAACGCCGCTCGATGACGCGCAGTGCGTCGGATAATGGCTGTCCCTGATCGATACGCTCCCACACGCCGCGGAATTCCGGCATCGACTTCACCAACGCCCCGGAACTGGTGCGGACCCCTTTCTGCAATTCAACTCCGGCGGCCAGGCACGTCGACAGGTTGCCAGCGAAGTTCGCGATCTGATCGTAACGCAGTTGAAACATGAGTGGCATTCTTGGACGGTCGTGATGGGACAAGTATGCTAACGGCCGACCGGACCGCTTGGTATCGCGACGAAGGGCGGACGCTTCCTCCTACCGAACCCACGAACACCTAATTCACTGAATCGACTCCCCTCATGGATTTTTCAATGACCCACCTGAACCGAGAAGTAATTCGTGCGACGACGTTCTTCATTGCTTGTTGTATCAGTGCCCAAGTTGTGATCGGGGTTGAGATTACCGTTTCGGCCGGCAAACATTCTCGGACGAACGCGCCAGTGCGAGTGACTTTCGAGGTGCCCGAGGCGCATTCCGCGGCGAAAGCCGTCACGTTAATCGGCGAACAGGGATCAAAACTCGCCGGGCAGTTGACCTCGCCAAGCCTGCTGTCGGCAACGAACAAGCCCGCGACGCGCGAACTCCATTTCGTTCTTCCGGCTCTGCAGTCAAATCAAACGGCTAAGTTTCAAGTGCAGTTCGGCGGTGAGCCAGCCTCTGGGCCCTCGTTCGCATGGGACAATCAAGAAGGAAAACATGCGGAGCTGCGATTCGGGGAACGCCCGGTACTGCGGTATATGTATGAAGCGATTGACAACTCGACACCGGAACGGCGCGGCGAAACCTTCAAGGTGTATCACCATGTTTACGATCCGCGCGGTAAACGGTTAGTCACGAAGGGCGCTGGCGGACTCTTCCCACACCATCGTGGATTGTTCTACGGGTTTAACAAGATCACGTACGAGGATGGAGGCATGCAGCGGGCGGCCGATGTTTGGCATTGCAACAAGGGGGAGTGGCAATCGCACGAGGGGTTCCTGGCCGCAGAAAGTGGGCCGATACTCGGCCGTCACCGGCTCTTGATCGCCTGGCATGGCCAGGACGGCAAGGTATTTGCCAAGGAACAGCGCGAGCTGACCGCATTCAATTCGCCGGAAGGAATTTTGATCGAGTTCGCGTCGCGGTTGGAAACATCGCTGGCGGCAGTACGTCTCGACGGCGATCCGCAACACGCCGGTTTTCAGTTCCGCGCCTCGCAGGATGTTCCGGACAAGACGAAGGATCAAACCTACTACGTGCGTCCGGATGGTCAGGACAAGCCGGGCAGCTTCCGAAACTGGCCGCAAAACAAGGACCACGTGAACTTGCCATGGAATTCGCTGTGCTTCGTGCTGGATGGAAAGCGATTCACCTGCTGCTATCTGGACCGTCCGCAAAACCCAAAAGAGTCCCGGTTCAGCGAACGGGACTATGGTCGGTTCGGCTCGTACTTTGAGTACGATTTGTTACCGCACAAGCCACTGGAAGTCGATTACCGTGTGTGGTTAAAGGAAGGGGAGATGACGGTGGGCGGTGTCCAGCGTCTCAGTGACGACTTTGTCAGCCCGGTTACCGCTCAGGTCAATTGATCGTGCGTGCGATGCGAAAGCCGACCGAAACTTCCTTCCCGTCACGCTTGGTGAAGCGGCTACGATGCGATGAGCGGGCATCCGCAGGTTGATACAAAAACGCTCCACCGCGCCAGACGGGTTCGGGTGGAGCTGTGGAATACCCTTCGTCGGGGACCGCCACCGTCGCCGGCTTGGGATAGGGTCGAAATGTGGACATGGTCAGCTCACCGACATTTCCCAGCATGTCGAACAGGCCCCAAGCGTTGGGCAACCGACTTGCTACCGGCGCAGAGCGGTACAGAGAATTGTTGGCGGTCCAGGCGTAGCGGCCTAGGAGTGCGTCGGCGTTTCCGAACGGACGGGGCGTGTCGGTCTCCGCACGGCAAGCACATTCCCATTCGGCTTCGGTCGGCAATCGATAGCCAGTGTGTGTGAGCCAATCTTGCGTCAGGGGGTGCATGTTTTCCGTGATCTGATCGATCGGCGGATAACATTGTTGGGTTTCCGGCACTCCTTCTCGTTCGCTTAACCACCGGCAATACCGCATTGCATCCAAGATATTGACCTGCATGGCGGGGCAATCGGAACGATTGCAATATTCTCGCGCGTAACTGTAGTCCGGTTTGTATTGCATGTACTCGGCGGCGGTCACCTCAGTTGCCGAAATGGCAAAGCTGCGTGGAATCACTACTCGGTGGCGTGTTTCGAAGTACGGCTCGTGCTCCGGATCGTCTCCGCCAGCCCCCACGGCCAGCTCACGCGGTCCGCGAATCGTGACCATCGTGTTCCCAGTGGCGGTCGTGAACCAGTTGCGGTCTGGACTGGGTTCGCGGCGCGGCTCCGGTTGCGAGATCAACTGGTCGGCGGCGCCGAGTGCATGGAGCAGGGCGTAGACCGCAGATCGTTCGGTTGCGTTGGCAGTGTCTCGGTAGCTGGAAGCGAGTTGTGTGCCGAGTTCCTTTTGCGCGGGCGCAAGTAACCCGCGTTCCGCACTTGGTACGAGCGCGAGCAGAATGCCGGCCCGGGCAGTGGGATCGTTTTCCTGCGACAAACGGCCGAGCAGAATCGAAGTGGGATCCAAAAGCAGCGGCGTGAGATTCTCGATCAGCCAGGCACGAGTTCGTGGCTGCTGGTTGGTACACAGCAGTGGCCAGACTTTTTCCGCGGCGTCACGACGGGTGACGACGAGTCCAGTTGTGTTCGGATCCATCGATTCGGGCCGTGCACTGCCGAGTGCCAGCAACGCCGCCGCCACGTTGGCCTGTTGCCGGGCATGTTCATCCAGATCTTGATGCGAGGGGGAGGGTCGCTGCCACACCGATGCGGCTGCAACTTTTCCGTCGGCACTGGCCCACGCGGCCGACAGCGCGGCGGGCCGCCAACCCTGGTCGACCAGATCGCGGCAGGTGGTCGTGTGTGCGTCGAACGGCACGTTCGCTAGCGACTTCGATTCTCGTCCCCCTCCATCCCACCAGACGGCAGAAAACTTCGCAGATCCCTGCGAGGGCGCGTTCCCCACACGAACATCCGCCAACGGCCATTGAATCGCGTCGCGAGTCGTCAAGTCGTCAGAGGTCGCATCCCAAGTGTCCATGTATTCCGCGATTCCTGTCATCCGCCACCGCACCGACGTGTAATGCGGCTGATCGCTGGCGGGACGGCTCAACACATTGGTTCTCGGCACGTATCGCTGTTCATTCAAGGGCCCCCAATAGTCTTGGTGGTCGCTCTCCGGAATATAGACATACAGTTTCGCATCGGTGACCTGCGGCGGTTTTTGGACCCATAATCCTGCGAACCGCAACTCGCCGGGCGACTCCCCATCCGTTTCCTCCGCCACGTCGACCGGTAGGTAACCCATTTCGCGAAAACGCTGGTCATCCTGTCGCAATTCTGCGGCCGTCCGGCCGTGAGCAACCTGCCAGTCGCGCCCATCTCGTTCCCAGATGGCGGCTACGAGCGTTCCATTCGGCGTCCGATAAGGACGAAAGAGGCTTGGACGATAGCCGGCTGGTCGCAACGCCGCTGCGACCGCAGAGAATTCGGCGAGCGGCAAAGATTGACAGTAGGCAAACGACGAGTGACAGAATCCGTGTGCGGTTTCGAAGGTCGCACGCAGCGTGGCATCGATATCCTTCCAATCCGTTTGCAGGGATTGGATGGGCCACTTCGTTTGGGCCTTCTCGTCCAGAGCCGCTTGTAGCAGGTCCGCCGCGCGGGGTTGGGACCGTAATGGTTCCATCAGCAAAGTGAACTGTTCCGGTTCAGCAATCCGGACCAGCGCCACAAGTGCCTCGACATTTCCTTGGAGGTAAGTCGCGAGGATTTGGGCCGCGAGCGCGCGCTGATTCGTCGGTGCGGACTTGTCCATAAAAATCTCTCGCGCCGCCGGCGTCAATCGATCCGCCACCGGACTCAGCGCGGCCGTCCACTGCGGCAGGTGGACCGGATTTTCCAGACTCATTTGCCGTACGATCGCCGTCGCCGCTTTATCCCAGCGATTGTCGGTCGAATTCACGGTGGCCAATAAGGCGGCGTATTGCAGCCGGCGACGTGGAAATTCCTCATCGTTCAGTACGGCTCGCCAACACGCTGCAGAAAAATCGGGACCGAGCGCGCCAAGTTCCTGACGAAATGACTCGGCGATCATGGCCAGCTGAGCGGGGTTTGCTTCCGGGGCGAGCGTCAGCAGTCGCTGTGTCAAGGTCGCAGTGGATAGCGAGTTGGTCGGCGAACGCCCCGGCAGGACGGCTGGCAGCAATGCGAGCGTGGCGTGTAGTTGGTGGCGGAACGGCGCGAAGGAATTCGTGGCTGTCGCTTGCAACGCACCGTTCACTTCCGGACGGTGCGGCGTTAATTCATCGACGATCCGCGGAACTTCCGCCGTCTCAGCCGTCTGCAAACTGCGCATGATTCGCGAAGCGATCGCGCGGTTCGTCAGCTCCCGGCCGCGGCGCTCGTAGTGGACGATCCCAGCCACCAGGAGCAATGTCGCAGCGGCGATCGCCAACAGGCGTGCGCCGTAGTACCGCGACGCAGCACGCAGCATTAGTCGCTGCGCTGCGGTCCAATCCCGAGGACGGGTCTGCAGTTCAATGCCGGTCCACTCCAGGAATGTCGGCAGAAACCGCGGTTCCGGGTGCGACTGCCATTGCGCGGCCCTCTCCGCCAAGCAGAGTTCCGCGCGACCGCGTCGTGTTGCGCGCTGACGACGCGTCAACCAAGTGCGAATCGCCGGCACGAGATAGTCGTGGGTCAACTGAAATGAATCGGCAGCCGCGGAGCGCGATTCAGATTGGGACGATTCATCGTCCGCAGTGGCCGACCGGGCAATCGCTTCGTTTTCTGGATCGGCTGTAGTAATCAATCGCAGTTCGTGCGCCAGGACGCGCAGCAGCGTTTGGAAGTCATCCGGCCGGTTTTCGTAGGCGACGACCGCGATGAGCCGTTCGCGACTCACTCGTCCACCGCGGATGTTTCCTCCATGTTCCGGCAGGAAGATCCGCAAGGCTTGCCGCGCAGCTTCCGCATGGCGTTGGTAAATCGGATTGCCGCCTCGCGGTGAAAAGGTCTCTTCCAGGAAAGCGACTCCGACCCCCTCCGCCCCTCCGAGGCGACGCAGTGTTTCCGGCGTCCACGGTGAACTCTTGATCATCTCGGCGAACAACGCCAGACGGACTGGAATGACTCGATCCTCTTCCGCCAGTTCTCGGATCGCCTGGTCTAAGAACCGATCCTGCGCGGCGCTGGGCGAGGCGTTCGGCGGCAACTGGCCGAATGCGCGGCCGAACGCAGCCAGCACCTTGCGCGCATGACGCAAGTCGAATCGATCGACCGTACTGAAGTTGTGTCCCTGTACGAGTGGGACTTCCAACTCGCTCATAAATCGCGTCACCGCCATGCCGAAATCATCGCGCACGGACAACAGGCACTGCACGCGGACGCCGTCGCACTGCCGCATCGCTCGCGACAGGTCTCCACTCACATCACGCCGGCCGTGATAGAGCCACTGCTCGAATTGGTCGAGGATCAACACCAATTTCTGGTCTGGCGGAACGAAATCATGATCGCGCAGCAATGCCAGGATTTCCGTTAGCGAGCCGCTCGCGGGCAACGCTGGAAACCGGCGACGCAATTGCGCGAGCAATCGCGTCTCGCTGTCGTCGGAAGTGGCTGCAAAATAGATTGGGATCACGTGCGGCGCAAGTCGCGGCGCCAGGCCGGCCTTCAAGAATGACGTCTTGCCGCAACCACTCGGACCGAAGAGCAAGCCGACCGTGAAACAAGCACCCGGTTCGCGCGACTCCAACGCCTGCTTCCAAAACCGAATGCTTTCCGGCAATCCGTCTCGGTCGCGCGGGCCAGGGAGCAATTCCAGAAAAAAATGAGCGTCCTGTTCGGTGAAGAACCGTAAGCCCTTCGGAATAACCTGTAGCTCGCGCTGCGTGGAGCGCATGTGGTTTTCGGAGCGCGGCTGTCGCGAATCGGCCGCGGACAGCGGCAACGTGACGGATTCGCCGAGATCCCAGCTCGCGGACTGTTCGTGTTGTCGTAACCAATCGCGCAATTCGGCGGCCAACGCGGCGGCTGTGTCATAACGGTCCGTCATGCGCTTCGACAGGCACTTCAGACAGATGCGTTCCAATTCGCGCGGCACGGAAGGATTCTGGTCGCGCGGGAGCGGTGGCTCGTCAACCTGGATCGCCGCAAACCGCTCTTTCTCCGCGCCGCTGAAAGGGAGCCGGCCGGTCAGCATTAAATACAGGATCACCCCCAGACCCCAGATGTCGGTCCGACGATCAAGCCGATGCGTTTCACCACGGACCTGTTCCGGCGCCATGTACGAAGGCGTCCCGACGACGCTGACCAGCGGCAACTGCGGCGCGGAACTGAAGAAGGCTAGGCCAAAGTCCGAGACAAAGGGACGACCGGTTCCGTCGAGAAGGATGTTCGACGGTTTCAGGTCGCGATGGATCAATCCTTGTTCGTTCGCATAAGCGACCGCGTCGGCGACCTGGACGAACAATTGCACAGCGTCGACGACCGGCAACCGCCGACGCTCGAGCAATTCGCGGAGCGTTCCCCCCGGTAAGAACTCGAGCACGATGTAATAAGCGCCGTCGTCGGTCTGACCGATGTCATGGACCGTCACAATCGCGGGATGTCGCAGTCGAGCCGCCATGCGGGCTTCGCGCACGAACTGTGCGAATCGCGAATCAGACGCAAATTGATCGCGGCGTGGGAGCTTTACCGCGACTTCCCGTCCGAGAACCTCGTCGCGAGCCAGATACACTACCCCGAATCCCCCGCGCCCAAGCGGCCGCAAAAGTTGATACCGTCCCACCGATTCCAACGCCGCCGAGGCGTCCACCGATCCCGGATGAACTCGGGTAGGCTCGTCCATCTCAGGGACATCGCTACTTCGATCCAGCCGCGCCATCGTGGTCTTCTGATCACTGGCAAATTCTCCAGATGTGGCCAATAGAATGACTTTGCCGCACGATGGGCACGACGCCGACGAATCGCGCCCGATCGGATCGGTGGGACGCGGCAGCGGCGCTCGACACGAGGGGCAAACAGACTCCATGCGATGGGTACCAGACAGCTAGGTGTTCGAACTAACGTTTGCACGCGCGAAACGCCGGCGTTCGATCCTCGCGCAAGTCGTTGCCGGCTTGTCAGGCGAATTGCAGTCACCGCGTAACTGTTGCGGCGGCAGCATCTTGGGCAGCTATTGTTGACCAGCGCACGGCCTCTCGCAACGAGCGGGGTTTGACACGGCCCTTTCGCACGTCAATCATGGCCTCGTTGCGTAACCAAGAAGCCAAGCTTTTGGGCGAAATACCAGCAATCAAATCCCAGCCCAATCGGGAGATTCGCCATGTCCGCGATCTTTATGTTCTGCGCCGTTGTTGGTGGAACGATCTTGGTTTGCCAGTTTGTATTAACGCTTGTTGGGTTTGGTGGGCATGGACTGCACTTTGGAACAGACGGAACGGATGTCGGCCACGATCTGGGCGGGGTCGATCATGCAGACAGTCCGGACGGGCATGACGCACACGGTCATCATGGCTCGACATGGCTGTTCAGCGTCATTTCGATTCGCACGTTGATTGCCGCAACTACGTTCTTCGGACTCGGTGGACTCCTGGCGCAATCACTGGAAGCCCGACCGCTGCAGCAACTCGTTGTGGGGTTAGTCATGGGGGGCGCGGCCATGGTCGGAGTTCACAAGTTGATGGGGCTGTTTTACCGATTGAGTGAGGACGGCACGATCAAGATTCAACGTGCTGTCGGCTTGAACGGCACCGTCTACGTGCCAATTCCCGCGAATAAGTCGGGAAGTGGGAAAGTACACTTAAGCCTGCAGAATCGGCTGATGGAGTACGCGGCGGTAACCGCTAACGGCGAAAAACTCGCTACTGGCGCGAAGGTTCTGGTGGTGGATATTGTCGGTGCGGATACTCTGGAGGTCGCGCCGATCGAGGAACCAGCCGAAAGCCACGCGGCCTAAACGAGGGAATTTCCCACGGGGCGAAACAATCGTTTTGGCCAAACCTGGCTCTCTATCGCAACCTAGATTTGACTTAAGCTCGAATCGACTGACAAAGTCGGTGGAATCGCAACGAACCTCCTTTCGCCTTGGAGCTACAACTATGACGACTGCCATCCTTCTGGGGGCGGAAACGTCCATCGTCGCCGCCGCGATTGCCGTGATTCTCGGCATTATGTTCTTGTCGTTCTTCCTGCTAATAGCCAAGCAGTTCAAACGCTGCCCCAGCAATCGTGTACTGGTCATCTATGGCAAAACCTTTCGCACTGGACATGCCGCGCGAACGATTCATGGCGGCGCCTCATTTGTATGGCCGTTGATCCAGGATTATGCCTACCTGAGCCTAGAGCCGATTCAAATCGAAGTCCCGCTCCGCGGTGCGTTGTCTGCCGAGAACATTCGCGTCAATGTGCCGAGTGTTTTCACCGTGGCAATCGATACGAAACCCGACGTGATGCAAAACGCCGCCGTACGCCTGCTCGGTATGATGGTCAACGATATCCGCAAGCAAGCTGAGGAAATCATCTTTGGCCAACTGCGGCAAGTCATCGCATCAATGAGCATCGACGCAATCAACCGCGACCGAGATATGTTCCTGCAACACATCCAACAAAACCTGGAGCCGGAGCTGAACAAGATCGGTTTGCA
>CAZFLF010000080.1:0-12338 GCA_964519825.1 uncultured Pirellulaceae bacterium
TTTGGGTCGTGGCAAAGCCACTTTCTTTCGGCACTCGTCGCGTCTCTGAAGCAAAAGCGGCTGCGCCGCAAATCAAAGCGGCGTCGAGCCGCCGCACTCCAAATAGTCCGTTTGAGAATCAACAATGCGATCGCAGAGAGACATCATGTCCACACCAAAGCTAGCGCAGTTTCAATCGCACGCTAGAAAAGATGTCGTACATCGCATCCAAGTAGGATTGCGCCTCATCGGTCGGCATGACGAGCGGCGGGCTGACGCGAATGACTTTGCCGGCCAACGGTCCCAACAAATGAATCGCACGACCATCCTTATGGCCGCGGTAACAGGCTTCGACGCAGGAGATGGCGACCTCCTCCGGCTCGTTTCGGCCGAATCCGGCACACTCAATGCCCCAGACGCAACCCTCTCCGCGAACCGCGGTGATGCACCCGGTCTTCTTCAATTTGAGGAGTCCGGCTTCAAGGACCTGCGACAAAGCCTGACCGCGCGTCAGTACGTCCGCGGTCTCGAATTCGTCGAGAGTCGCCAGAACCGCCGCACAAGCCAGAGGATTAGCGCTCCATGTATCCGAACCTTCGCCGTAATGCAGCGACTCGAACAAGTCCGCGCGCCCCACGGCGGCGCTGACCGGAATGCCGTTCCCCAATCCTTTTCCCAAACACACGATGTCCGGTTCGACGCCGTAACGCGTGAATGCGTACATCGGACCTGTGCGACCGAAGTTGGATTGGATTTCGTCGAGAATGAATGCCGCCCCATGGTCCCGGCAGAATTGCTGCAACAACTGCAGGTACTCCGGCTGCGGATGGTACGACCCGCCTCCCCCCAGATACGGTTCGGTGATCAAGCAGGCGATTCGATCGCCGAATTGTTGGCCCACTTTATCCAACTCCTGGCGATACAGATCGAGATCGATCGGTTGCCGGCGCAGTTCGACATCGGCGCACTCTGGATGCGGGAACGACACGAACTTCACGCGTGAATCTCGTTCCTTGTCCTGTTCGCTGCCGGTTACTGCGCCGGCCAAACCCTTTTTGCCGTGAAAACCGTTGCGAGTGGCCAGGATGATGTCCTTGCGTGAGTCGCTGGCCAGGCACGCCCAGAGGGCTTTCTGCACGGCTTCGCTGCCGCTGGCCGACCACATGACTTGCTCCATTCGCGCCCCTCCAGGCTGCGAACGCATGTTGGCCAGCAATCGTTCGTTGGCGCGCACTTCGACTTCGGTGATAGCGTTGTAGGCTGTCAGCGGCACCGCCGGGCAAAACTCGCCCGCCTCTTTGAGACCGCCCAATTGCATGTACCGGACAATACGCTGCCACCAGCGCGTCGGATTGTGTCCGAGATTCGCGACCAGCACTCCCGAGGTGAAATCGGCCAACTTGCGTCCTTCGGGCGTCCAGTGATAGCTGCCGGCACTCTTCGCGATAATCATCAGTGAAGGGGTGAATGTGCGAAGTGCCAAGGGCTCGGAGTCGACGGTGCGACGGCGGTAGTCGTTCGAGGTCTCCTCGGTTGGATGCTGAACAAAAGTTCGCTCGGTCGTGGTCATGCTTGATCTCGTTTCGAGGCATCCGAAACAACACAGCACGTGCGGAAAGGATGCCCAGGTGTGAGGAACAAGTTAGCTGGCAGCACGTGTCGTTAGCAAGGTTGGGTGCGGAGTGGTCAAAGTGCTCAGCAAGCAGGTGACTACTTCTGGTCGTTGTCGCCGATCGTCGCCACGCTGGGGTCGAAGTCCTCGGTAGGCGAGTTGAGTCCCGGGGTTGGGAGGAAGATGGCTCGGGAACGGTCCCACAGGTAAATGTCCCGTTCACCTTGTCCTCGAACTCGCTCCGACACAAAAACCAAGTAGCGGCCGTCGCGGGTCAAGGACGGAGATTGCTCGTGGGCTACGCTATTTACCTGAGGAAGTGACTCGATTCGCCGTTGATTCAGGTGATAGATATAGACGTCTTTTCCTCCCATTCCGCCGGGCCGATCGGAAACAAAGGCCAGTTGCTTTCCATCGGCGCTCCAGGCTGGATTCAGTTCCCGTTGTGCGGAATTCAATTCGGGGTAAGCCACGAGTTTTCCCGCGTTGCGATCAAAGATAAAAATGTCCGACAGTCCTACTCCGTCCGGCCGGTTGGAGACAAACGCCACGAGGTTTCCATCGCCGCTGATTGCGATTTCACGTTCGTCGCCGGCCGTGTTTGCTCCCGGACTCTCGAGGAGCTTGCTGGTTTTTCGGTCAACTAAAAACAGATCCCAGCCGCCCGGTTGCCCCGTTTGATCCCAGGCCGAGAACGCCAGAAGATCACCGTTGCCGCTGAGGCTGGCGTGCGTCAGCGAAGCGAATTCGCCGGGTAGAGTTGGCGCTTCGCAATGCGTTTCGTGACGCACATCGAACAGATTCAAGCGCGGGGGAAACCCGCCGACTTGCTTTTCCGTGTAGAGACACAAGCCGCCGTCCGCCGCAAGTGATCCATTCGTGTAGCTGCGATCCGTCGCCGTTGGAAGCGCCACCCGAACTCGACCCTCCCCGACGCCGTCATGTTCATAGAGGTAGAGCGATGCGAATGCGGGGCGATCGCGAAGCGACGAGAATGCGATCAGCAATCGGTTATCAGGCAGCATCTTATCCGCGGACATAGCTGGTCCAGCGACGAGGCCGACTGCGAGAATCGCGCGCCAACCTAATCGCCAATAAAGTGAACAGGGTCGGGATGGTCGCGAGTCGTTTTCAGCTAAACTGCAAATCACCAGCGTCGACCTCCTCCGAAACAGACTCCCGACCCTTCAACCGCACAATTCAGAGATGGGATTCCCTTCGAATACGGAAGGGCGGAGACGGTCGTCGGTATTCGCATCCACTCCCAACAACCGGAATAAGGTGGCGGCAAAGTCCGCCGGAGATAGAGGGCGGTCGAATGGGTAGGCGCCGTGCTTGTCGCTGGCTCCCACGATGCTCCCACCAGGCACACCACCACCTGCGACCAGCGCGCTAAAGCAGAACGGCCAATGATCGCGCCCACCTAGCCGACTGATCGATGGTGAACGTCCAAACTCGCCTGTCGCAACGACGACGGTGGATTCAAGCAAGCCCCGCTCGTGCAAATCTTGCAACAGCGCGGACATCCCCTGATCGAAACGCGGGCAGAGATGCTGCTCCATTCGGACCAACCCCGTCTGATCGTCTCCATGCACGTCCCAGCCAACGGCAAAGCCGTCTTCCCGATTCGCCCAATTGATCTGCACGAGGCGGGTGCCAGCTTCGATCAAGCGCCGAGCCAGCAAACAAGATAGGCCGAAATTGTTTGCACCAAAGCGGTCTCGCCGCGACTCCGGTTCCTGTGTCACGTCGAAGGCATCCCGTACTGCCGTCGATGTGAGTAATGAAAACGCTCGTTGCTGGTTCCGATCATGGCGGACCACTGCGGCCAATGAGTCGGCTTTCCTCCGATAACGATCGATTGTCTGCAGAAGCAAAGCGCGATCGGCCAACCGTTCCGGTGCAATGTCACTCGGAAGGACAAAGTCGGACAGAGATGCATGGCACTGGAGTGGATCCGCGATCTCCAACGCGTCACTGGCGGGCCCTAGCGCCCCGGCGCCGATGGAAATCTTCGGTCCCAGATTTACGAATGCCGGCAATCTGGTATCGGGTTGACGAGTCAGGTGTGAAATTGCCGAGCCGAGTGAAATCCGTTGTTGCATATTGCCAGTCAGCATTGGCCAGGGATTGTGCAACGCGTTGGTGTGATTCAATGCACGCAAGACGGCAAACTTGTCCGCCATAGCGGATAACTGTGGCAACATCTCACCGAAATGGATTCCCGAAATTCGTGTGGGGATCGCACCCCAAGGTCCCCGGATGCGCGCCGGAGCCAACGGTTTGGGATCGAGCGTTTCAAACTGACTGGGGCCGCCAGCCAGGTAGATCAGGATGCAGGATTTTGCCTTCCGGACCGGACGTGTTTCTTCGCTGGCCAGTAATCTCCCGAGCGTTAATCCGGCGATTCCCAGCGCCCCGACGCAAAGCACTTTGCGACGATGAATTCCTTGGCAATCTCGAAGATACACCTTACCGACAGTGAGCATCGTCACCTTCTACCAGCGGTCCCCAGCAACGTCAACGTTTAAACCCATTGCAGAAAGGTAGTGGACCTCTCTTTTCCAATTCGTTGTCGGATCAAATCGGCCTTGCTACGATCAGTACTGTACCGGACGAATTCACGCGGAGGGCCACACCATGACGACTCGTCGGATCGTTACGGCGGCGCCCGAGAACAGCGAAACTCCACTCGAAGCCATTCGCAGCTGGGTTACGCCTACTCGGCTGTTTTTCGTACGCAATCATTTCGACACGCCGTCGATTGACTTGGAATCGTGGCGGCTGGTCGTCGAGGGATGCGTTGAGCGGCCGATTGCTTTGAGCTGGGACGAATTAAACGACTTTCCCGCGCGAACCGTGTTGGCAACGCTTGAATGCGCGGGAAATGGTCGATCGTTTTTGAGTCCAGCAGTCGCAGGCGTGCAGTGGGGCGCGGGCGCTATCGCTCACGCGGAATGGACAGGAGTGCCTCTCCACCTCGTATTGGAACGGGCTGGAGTAAGGCCCGAAGCTCTACAGGTCATCTTCGAGGGTGCTGACGTCGGTACCGAATCGGATCACCCGGAGCGGATGCATTTCGCGCGCAGCCTGCCTCTTGATAAGGCACTCCACAACGACACGCTGTTGGCTCTGCAAATGAACGGGGAACCGCTTGAACCCAATCACGGCTTTCCAGCCCGTTTGTTGGTACCGGGCTGGTACGGTGTGTCATCCGTGAAATGGTTATCTCGCATTGCCTTGACGGACCAACCATTCCGCGGCTATTTCCAAACCAAGAAATACACGGTCAAGCGGCGCGTGGATGGTCAGACCGAGACGATGCCCGTCCAAGCGATGGCGATCAAGTCAGCGATGATTCGCCCCCGTCTCGGCGAATCTCTGCAGGTCGGCACGCAGCGAGTCTTCGGTGTGGCGTGGGCCGGAGAAGATCGGGTCGATCGAGTGGAAGTGAGCACGAATGGCGGTAAAAGTTGGCATGACGCCGAGTTGCTGGGACCGCACGCCCCCTATTCGTGGAGTTTGTGGGAATATCTGTGGCAGGTGAGTCAACCCGGTCAATACGCCTTGCTCGCGCGAGCCACTTCCAGCCGCGGTGAAATCCAACCGGTTGCCCACAATCCGCTCAACGGGGGTTATGTGATTCATTTCAGCCAGCCGACCGAGGTCACGGTTACGACGACTGAACCAGCGCACGCAGTTCCCGCAGACGCGGAATCGCTGGTCTATGACATGAACGCGTTCGCCGTTGCCAACGCCGGACTGCCGCTCGATGTCCACATGGAATACAGCCACGGAGCGGGAATCTAGAACGAGCACGAACGAATGACCAAATCCCAATGACCAAGGGTCAAGACATTCACTGGGCTCTTTACCCATCTTCAATCGGCCACACTTAGACCTACTGAATGACTAATGCGTAAACAAAATCGCGATCATCGCTTGGTCATTGGTCATTGGTCATTGGGATTTGGTCATTCATTTTTACACAGTACACACATCTCGGCGCAGAAATACGATTGCGCCGGCGAGCCATGAGACCGTGGCGCCGACGCACAATATGGTTAGGTTCAGCCAGGGAAAGGTCTCGCTCCGCAGAATTTCTGCCGGTTGATAGTAATGCATGACGCTGGCTACCGCGGCTTGTTTGGCGAGTGGCCAGAAAGGCGCCAGAAAATTTAAGAGGAACGAGGCTAACACGAGGCCAAAGATCGTTCCCATCGCAATTCCGCGGCGGTCGCTGAGCGATGACACCAGGAACGCGAAGCCACCGACCGCCAGGTACACTCCGAATAGGTTCACGAGCACATAAATCGCTACACGCGGCGGCGGACGCAGTTCGACCGGAATTGCCGGAACGGTCAGCCAATGTCCGCAGGCTCCCAGCGATAGGACGAATGCGCCGGAGAACAGCCAGACGATGGTCTCGGCTCCGTACACCGCAGCACGCGAAACGGGAAGTCCGAGCAACAGATCGATCGTGCCGCGATCGATTTCGGCGGCCGGAAGACGCGTGCAGAAGATAATGTCATGTGTCCAGAGAAGCGCCAGCACAACTGGATGCACCCATAGAATGGACTGCATCAAACGGGCAGTAATCTCGCCCGATATTTCCGTCCCCACCAGCGCCGCGATGAGGGTTTTCATGAAAGGGAGGTTCGTGAACATCTCGCCCATTCCCTCTTGGACTTTTGGCAACACGAACGTGAGCAGACTCATCGCGGCGCACAGGGCGACTCCGAAGAGGAGCGTCGTCAGCCACACTTCGCGTAACGTTTTTTCCAGCAAGCCGCGCATCATGAACTGACTCCGGTCGACTGGTAGTAAGACCGGAACAGGGTCTCGAGATCGGGCCTGCCGACGTCGAGATCCCGGATCGGTTGCTGCGCCGCCCACTGCACCAAAGGCTGCGCGGGTCCATTTAGTTCACATCTCCAGCGATCGCCTTCCCGGGTGACACGCTGGAGAAAGCTCGGTGGCGCCGTCGCATCCGCGCTCGCTTGGTTGGAAAAGAAGAGCGTGACCGAGCGGGCAGCGCGACGGCGCAATTCGGACAGCGTCTCGTCGGCGACGATCCGTCCCTCACGCACGATGGCTACCCGGTCGCAAAGCTGATCGACCTCGCTCAACGTATGGCTGGAAAAAAATATGGTATGACCCCGTTGGGCCAGTTCGCGGAGAACACGCCCTAACTCGTCCTGCATCAGCGGATCCAGTCCGGATGTCGGCTCGTCTAAGATCAGCAATCGGGGACGATGAGTGATGGCGAGTATTAGTCCGACTTTTTGTCGCATGCCGCGCGACATCTTGTGCACGCGGAGGTTCAGTTCCAGATGAAAGCGTTCGGCCAATTCGGCGCCAGCACGCTGGAGATCCAGACCGCGTATGCGCCCAAAAACGCGCAGTGCCTTGGCGGTGGTCATCCACGGATAAAGTCGCAAGTCGCCAGGGAGGTAGCCTACGTCACGCTTGATTCGATGGCTCTGCTGCCAGCAGTCCAGCCCAAACACACGCACGTGACCGGCTGAAGGACGCACCAGTCCCAGTAATAGTCGAATCGTCGTGGTTTTCCCCGCGCCGTTCGGTCCCAGAAAACCAAAGATCTGCCCCTCCGACACATCCAACTGCACGCCATCGACTCCCCTGCGGTTTCCGTAACGCTTAGACAGTTGGATCGCAGAAATCACGCTGGTCATGGCGCAGTATTAGACTGCGTTGCCTCCGCCGCCGCAATTTGACTCGCCCTGTTCGAAGGCCGTGAACGCATCCTAGCGAGTTCGCAGTTGTCGAAAAACTCTGATAAAACATCAGTGGCAAAAACATAGTGGCAGCCACCTAACCGGCCCGATTTTGTTACCCATCATATTCTTACCGTTCGTACACAAGGTCGGAGCGGCAGTCCGGTGAGTGAAAGCAACCCACTCACGAACTCTTCGGCCGATAGAAAGAACCGTATGAGCAAGTCCACGGGTCTTGGGGACAATCCACGTCGAAAGCGTTGGCGATACAGCCTGAGAACAGGGTTTGTTTTGCTGACAGCCCTGTGTTTGTTGCTCGGATGGGTATTTCGTGAGATTCAGGCCAACCAGCGGAAGGAACAACTCATCCAGAAGCTGACAAGGAACGGGTACCGTTTCAAACTCGAGCGCATTGAATCGAGGAACGGATTCTCGGCCGCCGCATGGCTCGATCTTGTAGACCCGCGCTACCTGCAAGAAGTCGTCTGGGCGTACGGCCGCCCTAGGGGCTCGCCGAGACTCGAAGATCTCAATGAACTGGATACGTTCGAATATCTAAGTTATCTCGATTTGGCACGCAAAAAATTGCCCAATCCCGAGTTGCCTGGAGGTAAGCAACAACTCAGCGAATTCGATCGGGCCAGCCTTTCTGCCGAGGCACTGCACGCGATTTGCAATCTGCCGCGCCTCGAAACCCTGATCTTGGTCGGACTTGACCTTCCGCGCGGCCATTTGGCTGAACTCGCAAGCCTGAAATCCCTGAAATCACTTCATCTTGCGGGGACCAATGTCGGCGATGAAGATCTTGTAGCGCTTGGCCAAAACAAGAACCTTACATTCTTAGACCTGACAAAATGTAAGATTTCTGACAAAGGTGTCGGGCATCTCATCGCAATATCAAGCCTAAAGAATCTCGATGTTTCGGCAACAGAAATCACCGATGCTGGCCTCGCTCAGCTCAGTGCTTTTCACGGGCTAACACGCCTTAATGTTTCGGGATCAAGCATCACGGACGCAGGCCTCGCTCAACTCGGTGCTTTTCACAGGCTAATACGGCTCAATGTTTCGGCAACAGGAATCACGGATGCCGGCCTTGCTCAGCTCGGTGCTCTTCACGAGCTTGAACACCTCGATGTGCAACACACTGAGGTGACCGATCAAGGTGTGACCCGTCTCCAGACTCTTTTGCCTCGGTTGACGATGCTGACAACTGAGGAAGGAAATAGAAATACTCCAGAGAACGAACGCCGCCCCAACGCCGAGCAGCTAAAGCAGAGAGAGAGTCTTGAATTGTTCGGCCGGTTTGTAACAGACGCCTCGCTCCGTTGGATTCGACCAGCCACAAAATTACGATACCTGAATGTCATGAGGTCCCGGATTACCGACCAGGGTCTTCAACATTTGAGCGCATTCACAAATCTGTCATCGGTTGACATCCGGGACACTGCAATTACCGATCAGGGACTTGATGCGCTGGTTCAATTGCCGACGCTTGAATCCTTGCTAGTCGGAAACCAGATAACCGATGCCGGGCTGGAAAAAATATCCCATATCAAGACGCTGACTTTTCTGTCGGTTTCTGGGCCAGCGGTGTCCGACGAGGGACTTAAGCTGGTAGCGCGATTGTCGGCTCTGCAACGCTGCTCGCTGACGGTTCCCAATGTGCGGGGACCTGGGTTCGAATTCCTTGCCGCGCTTCCAAGATTGGAATCATTGACCGTGCACGACTTGATGGTGACACAGGAAATCGCGGCTCATATCGCGCGCGCCCCGGCGCTGAGTCACCTCGAGTTGATCTCGGGACAAGTTGACGACGAATCGCTCCAAGCGCTGGCCGGTGCAGCGACCATGAAGAACCTATCATTTAATGGAACTGAAATGGGTCCATCGGCACTCCAGGCGATCGCCGCGATTTCATCGTTGGAGGGAGTTGGCTTTTACGGCTGCAAGCTCACCCTCGACGATGGCAAGCGGTTGCTTGCAATGCGTCCCGAAATGCGCATCTGGATGACGGGCCCCGATGGAAGTGCAACCCAGGTGCAATAATGCGAATCGCTCTCGGTAGCCTCCGTGCTCTCCATAGACGATGGAGACCACGGTTGTAACTTCCACAGATAGAAGGTGTGCTCACGCAAGTGGTATTCCCCTCCCGGTCATTGCGCCGCTAGGACCAAAAAGATGAACATGGAGACCATTCGCGAATGGTTGAATCGTCGACCGTTTGAGCCGTTCGTATTGCGATTATCCAACGGTGAATCGCATGAAGTACGGCATCCCGAAAATGTTGCAATTGGAAAAACGCGCCTGGCGATCGTCTATCCGGAAGTGGATCGCTTCGTGCATGTGTCGTTGATCCATGTCAACAGCATCGAAGCGACGCAAGCAGCGTAACTTTAGAAAAGTGCGTGCATGAACGACACGATTCCACCCATGAACCAACCGGTCCAGCCAACGGTCCACAGCACCATTCGGACGGCACGAGCGAAACGGTCAAAGGGCAATTTCACGACCTGAGCCAACACGCCAGTGCCGGCAAACGCAGCACAATACGGCAACATGGATTGATATTCACGCGATTCTTTACCCAAATTTTCGGGCGGCGCTGCTAGACGATATCCAAACCTTTGCCGACGTTTTCAACAACCTTGAAAACTCGGCTCAGTCTGGAAATCCTGAATACTTCCGTTACGTCCGGTCCCACATCCGCTAAAACCAACTTTACTCCGCTCTCCTTTGCGGCAGTATTCAGAGCCACTAGAACTCGAATCCCAGCGGAACTGAGAGAATTAACCTGCGAAAAATCGAGAATCAGGATCTTGGAGATTCCCATTAGTCGGCTCAAAACGGACTCGTCGAACTTCGGCTTGGGGAGGTCGAACAAGAACCATCCCGGCACAATTGCGACCGTCTTGTCATTCGCGATTGCAACAAGTGATAAGCCGCACATATGGCAGGGCTTATCCACGACAACTAGAACAACACTCTCACACAATGGGCATTGGTCCATGTCGCCATTGTATCGCCGGTACCAATCAGGTGGGCACAGCCAGCGATGAAGACCGCACGCACTTCGAGTTTGCCAATCTTGTATACACACCCCATCGGTTCCCTGCCTCGCCCGCAAGCGGTGCGCGACCTGCTAGGTCGCCGCGACGAACTCGGCGAGGACCGCTTCACTGGCATGCTCGATGACATGGTGCGGTTCGCGATTCACTTGCAGGAACTGGCGGGATTGGACGTCGTCAGCGACGGCGAGTGGCGCCGCGTGCAGTACATCCGAGAGTTTCTGAGTCGAATTGGAGGCTTTGAGCGTTGCCGGCGGTATCGCCATCAAGGTGAAGAAAAAACGAAGAATTACCACTTGCCATTGCCGCGATCCATCGAGTCGTCGAGGGACTGCGTTGCGAAGTTCACTTGCACTGCTGCCACAGCGTGTACAAGCGGCGCAGCGACGTGCGGGGAGATTACAAACCGCTCCTGCCGCATTTCAAGAGTCTCAGGTTCGATCGCGTGAACCTCGAATTTGCGTATCCGGGAACCGGCGATATCAGTGACTTGGCGCTGCTACCTTCTCATTTGGACGTCGGCATGGGAGTCGTTGACGTACGCAGTGCCGTCCTGCCGACCGTCGAACAAATCGCCGAGTTGGTGACAGCGGCACTAAAAATCCTTCCACCGGAACGCGTCGCACTCAATCCGGACTGCGGTTTCGCACCGGATGCCGGTGAACCTCCGACACTCGACAAAGCCTACGAAAAACTCCGGCGGCTGGTGATGGCCGCGAGAATCGTCCGCGAAAGTCTGACCCCCCGCTCCGTGAATGCGTAAGGTAGCGTGCGTCGTCCGCCCCACGAACTTGAGATGCCAGATTGGCATTTCAAGTTCGTAAACTCTTTCCGCGTAAGCCGAGACGCAAAGTCGTCTGGAAATCGTCCTACATTTCTAGGGAGCGAGTTCGGTCGCTAGGAGTCCTTCCGATCACCAGCGTCACCACTTTCCGGGAGCTCGGCAACCCACTGTGGTGGACCGAACGCGCCGATGGTGGCGATGATGCTGGAGCGAGCGTGGGTCCGGGCGTTCTCGAAATACGATCGGTTCTCCGGAGCAATAAACTCCTCCCGCTGGATTTCGCGAAACAGCGAGTCGACTTGCATCCCCACTCGTTCCCCACCATGCCTCAACAGTACCAGCGAGACGATCGTGTCGCGGTAATCCACGCGCCCACCTTCGATCGCTGCAACTGCCAGGGCGCGGCGCACCCAAGCAACATCATTCGCCGATCGCACCAACACTCCGATGCGCCGAACATACAGCCACATCTCGTCGAGTTCCTGGCGGCGGCCTGAGAAATAATCACGAATCTGTTTGCGGGTCGCGGTGTCCGCGGCCAGGTAGATATCCGCCAGCCGCGACATACGCCGATCCAGGTCGCATTCTCCCAGCTTCTCCCAGGCAGCGAGCCGAGCATACTCGCCAGAGCCCGGCAACTCGCGCCATGCTCGAAAGTCCTTTCGATCGAGCAAGCTCATTTTCGCGGCGGTCAGTTCGCGATAGACATGTTCGATATTCTCCACTCGCGTCTTGGCTTCCACGCCGGTCCACTCCTTATAGAACGGCACGTCGAGATCCGACTTGAGCTGGTCAAGCGATTTTCCGGCGTCAATCCCCTTCTTAACGGCGGCACGCAGCTCGACAAAATACCGCTTCTGCATCGCGAGCAGCTCTTTGCCGGCCAGCTCTCCGTGTCCCGGCGCAATGTGCTTGACGTCAAGCTCCTGCAGCGCCCCGAGGACGCCAATCCAGCTTTCGGTATTGCTGTCCCCGGTGTAGTTGAAGGCCCCGTTCACGCAGGCGTCGCCGGTAAATAGGATGCCGTGTCGCGGTACCCAGGCCACCGCGTCCCCGGCCGTATGCGCGTGTCCGTTGAACATGAGTTCAACACGCTGTTCGCCATCGTCGAAAATCAGCTTATGACTGAAATAAAGTGACGGCATAGCATAGGTCAGCGG
>CAZFLF010000081.1:0-12295 GCA_964519825.1 uncultured Pirellulaceae bacterium
AAACTGCAGGCTCTCCAGTCAAAGGCCGACATTGCGGTGGGACGCTGATCGCCTGTGAAGCGGCTGCCGCGTCGACAATTTCATAGATCCCGTCGCCGTCCAGATCGTAGGAATAGGTGAAACCAGCTGCGGCGTCGGCGGCCGATGGATCGGCAGCCGCAGTGAATTGCACCCTCAGGCCCGTGTCCCCTTCAAGGACAACCGCCGCAGTAGATAGACCAAAAATCGCAGTCGGCGGAGCATTGCCCACGACGACAGTCCGCAAGTATTCGCGCGCGGACCCGTCCTGATCTTTGATTCGAGCGAGCAGTTTGTACGTTCCTTGATTCGGAAACACGATGTCGAACTCGGTCTGCGTCGAGTCAACGATTTCAACTGTTCCGTCGTCGTTCACGTCGACACTGAATAGCAATCCGGCGGTCAAGTCCGCGGGTCCATCTATCAATGACGTGAATCGGATCGGGTTCGGTCCTTCCTGCGGGGAAGTGGGAAGGTTGATCGTGGCTCGCGGTGCAACATTCGTCGCTGTGATCAGTTTTTGTTCCGAATCGCTGCCGCCGTCATCGTCGGTCACGGTCAACGTTGCAACGTACGCGCCTTGGTCGTCAGGCGTGAAGCCCAGCGACGGGTCGGTGCCACTGGCGAAGATCGCGCCCTCCCTGCTAACCGACCATGAGTAGGTGAGCGTGTCGAGCGAACTGGGATCGGTAAACGCGGCGCTCAGTGTCACCAGCGTCCCTTCGTCCACTAATTCGGATCCGCCAATTGAAGTGATCAGCGGCGCCGTGTTCGTCAGGTTGACCGTTGTGCCCGCTATTGTTGACCCACCGTTGTCATCCGTAGCGCGAATGGAAATGTTAAACGTTGCCGGCCCATCGGCGATGCCCGCCGCGACAAGTTGCATCCAGGAGAGAAGTGCGCTGGTCCCGACGGCATCATCAAATTGCCCATCACCGTCCAGGTCCCATGCGACCAACAACGGATCGTTCGCACCGGCAGGATCCGTGGCCGAAGCCTCCAGTTGCAGTTCCGATCCCTCAGCGATTGTGTACGGACCGCCGGCGCTGACCGTCGGTGGTGCATTGGTAATTGACTGCTGAACCGGAGGCAACACGATAAGTCCACCATCGCCGTCGCTGACCTCAAACCGCATGGCGAGCGTTATTGGGCCATCGGCGAATTCAGCCAACGTACTCCACGGCAGATCGAAAGTACCCGCGGTGGACGAGAACGATCGATCGTCCGAATCGTTGAATTGGCCGTTGTTGTTGACGTCGTAGCGCACTGTGTAGGTCAACGGATCAATGTCGACGGCAGACATCACAAACGACGGCGATTGCCCCTCGGCGACGGTATTTGGTCCGTCAGACGCAAACTCGGTCGGGGACACATTACGGGCCACGATGCGCCGAGTTTCCACGAAGTTATGGAAAACTCCGTCCGCATTGGATTCGGAAACGGTAAGTGTCACCAGGTACTCGCCATCATCCAACGCCTGGAAGCTGGCGGTTGGTGCATCGCCAGGGTCGGCGAAGGAGACCGGAGCGCCGTCCACACCGGCAACATTCCACTGGTACTCCGGATTGTTCAAATTCGGATCAAGCACTGCGAATAGTCCGACGGTCGTTCCTTCTGCAATGGTTGACGTAATCGGTCCGGTGCCGCCGAATGTGGCAACGATTCGCACCATATGCTGGTTGCCGAAGTTGACCAACCCGGCGTGTCCGGGCTCATCGAACAGGTCGATCTCTTGCTCGGGGCTGGTTGTTGGTGTCCAGGCGGGGTGATCCGCTTCGCGTACATTCGCCAGATAGTGGAGGAGGGTGATATCCGAGAATGAATAGTCGCCGTTGCGATCGGTCAGCGTGGTGCGGTCAGGAGTGCCATCGTTGTCGATGTCGAGCGTGATCCGCCAATTCTCGATTCCTTTGTCCAAAACGTCGACGCCATACGGCGTCCCGTCACCGTCACCGTCATTGTATTTGCGGCCGAAAATGCTGGCGATCTGAGTCGAGAAGGGTCGCAATTCGAAGCTGGCCGAATCGGCCGGAGCGGATGATGCGATCCAGGCGGCGGCGAAGGTGCCGTTTTGGCCAGCAACTACAAGCGGATTAAACGACTGGTCGACTGTGCTCGAGTCCATTCGCAATTCGCTACCGATCGGTGCACCGCTACTTGTGATCCGCCGTCCAAACGTTCCCAGACTATTGAAACTCTGGTCGAAGCTGAACCAAGTGGCAACGAATGATCCGTCGGCCAATGCCGCAATGTGCGGATTTACAGGCTGATTGTTGCTGTGCGTCGACGCGCTAACGCGGAAGACGCTACCGCCAATCAAATTCGAGTCATAGCGTTTGACCTTGATGCCGCCGGTAGGTGTCGCCGACGTCGAGTCATTCCAGGCAAACAGTACGCTTCCACCGGGGCTGACTGCCACATCGGGATCAAAGATTCCACCGGTCCCATCAAAGACCGTGAACACGGAAGTCGATGGACTGCCATTGGCGTTAAAACGGCGCGCTTCGACGTTCGACCCGACCGCGTTATGCCAGCTCAGCAGAAACCGTCCAGCGCTGTCCGCGGCGATGCGTGGACTTCGATTATCAGTAGCCGCCGACGCGGGTTGTGCTGCGCCCAGTGGCGTGCCAGCGGAGTCGAACGCGCGGAAGAATACGTTGTACCTGATGATGTTGAAACTAAATTCATCCCACGCCACCCCAAACGTACCGTCACTTGTAACGGCGACATGCCAATCGTTGCTAGAATTGAACGGACCGAAATCGTCGCGAACCGAAATCGTTGCCCCGATCGGAGTACCGTCGTTGGCAAATATCCGGGCTTCCAGTCCGCCATTGGTTCCTGGCCCCGCTGGCTTTCGCCACACGACCACGATATTTCCGCTGGGCTGCACGACAGCTTGCAGAGCTGTTGTCGCCGGATTGATCCCCGCGAGTTCGATTCGAGCGCCATCGGGAGATCCATCGACCCGATACCATTGACCGAAGACCTTATCGTTATCCGCGGCGGTCGTTGTTCCCTTGACAAACCACAGATGGAGGTATCGTCCGTCTGAATCTGCCGCCACGGTAAATGCGCCATCGTAGATGGCCGCGTTGGGATCACGGATGAAGGACGTGGTCGTGCGTTGGCCCGCAACGGGCTCGGGAGTGGTTGGTTGAACGAGCGCATCAATCATGATGTCCGCAGTGCGCCCGTAGCCCTGCTTGAGATCCCCTGGTACAGGTTGGTCTGTGGCGGTGACCAACACGCGCGCGGGGCCACTGAAGCCGCCAATGGGCGTTAGCCGGAGTTGATCACCAGATACGACTTGAGCCACGATTCCGGCGCCCAGGGCGGTCGCAGTCGCTGGCGCAAAGTCGGGCGCGGCAGCGGTATTGCCCGCTCCTCCAACGGTATCGCTGTAGGTCGCGTGGAAGGCGTTGGGCGTCAAGTCCCACGCCTGCGTGCTGCCCAGCGCATCGTCAAAAGCGTACGACCCACGCAAGTTCGCTTCCGATCCAGTCAGTCGACGAGACATGTCTCGCAGAATTTCCGGAGCCGTACGCGATGCACTCCAAATGCGGAGTTCATCGAGCCGGCCGACAAACGGCGTCGTGTAGCCACCCAGTGGCGCGTTCTGATGCTGGCCAACGACCACACCAGCCAAGTTGATCGTAGCTGGGAACGGTGGATTGAATGCCTGGCTCCCCCGTAATACACCGTTCAGGTAAGCCGAATGAATGGATATACCAGTGCCGAAATCACCCATGACAACAGCTACGTGATGTGGTTGGCCACTGGTCAGATTGACGTTATCAATAGCGAAGTCGCGTCGCGCTCCATTGACGATGGTGACAATTGCGTTTCCTTGAATCCCTACCTCGAACTGTTGCGCATTGCCGGCCGATATTCCCGATAGCACAGTTTGATAGTTGGTATTCGTCGTGGAGTACCAAAACTCGATCGTGATGCGGCCCGTTATGCCATTGAGTACCGAATTGGGAAGCACCACAACGTCATCGCCGCTGAATTGGCGGCTCGCCAAGTTAACGTCTTGCGGCGCGGCGTCCGTGACTGCGGTGAACTTGATCGGCGCGTCCTCGGGATCAACGACATCTGCATCAATCCCCGAAAGGTCGATGAACGTCGTTAGGTCCAACGGCACTGACTGGGGCGGCAGCAGCCGAACATCGAACGGTTCTACGGTCGGCGCCAGGTTCGGCGAATACGAAAATTCTTCCCACGTGGTGGGCTTCTCGATCGCCACATCAAGAATGCCCGCCAGAATCGTTGCTTCATTCCCCAGCGGATTGAAATCGAGCGACACGAGTTCCAGTGGCAATTCCGAGGAGACTCGCACGAGGCGTACGGCGTCGGCGACAATGACACCGGGGGCCGCATCTAGACGAACTTCCAACCAGCCGGAAGTGGAAAGGCCTGTCGAGCCCTTACTCACAATAAGATTTCCCAACTGCTGCCACGGGAGTCCCACATACAGAGCCCCGCTGGGCGCGAAACGTTGGTCGATGGAACCGAACGACTGGCTGCCGGCCACGTATTGGCCGCTATTCAGGCTGGAGAATTGTGCCGTCACAGGCACGGCGCTGGCGCGATTGGCGTGCTCTGGCCACGTGATCCAGACTTCGTATTCGCCGGGCAGAAGATCATTGAACCGCCACGAGGAAAACGTTCCGTCGCTGCCCGTGCTTTCGATAAAGCGGTAGTCACCGTGGAACACACCGTCCGCGATCTGGACATTCTCCTGCCAGCCGGCCGACTCCGTGTACACGGCGTGGTCGAATTCCGTGGCAAAGCCCGGGCGCTGGTCGTCGGCGAAACGGACGCCGGCCAAAGCATCGATCCGCTCGATCCTGTTCCCGGCCAGATAAACATGCTGCAGTAACGGGAGACTATCGAGTGCGTCGATTTTCACGATGGCTTGGTTCGTAAGGCTGAGCGAACGCAATGCAGAGTTATTGCTCAACTGCGAAATGTCCACCAATGCGGTCAACGGGTCGACGATGTGGAAGCCGTCAGCGCTGAGGAATTCGAGTTTTCGCAGGTCGGCCAACGGCGCCACGCTGAGGAAGTAATTTCGATCCATCGACAGGCCCTTCAGCTCGTGGAGTTGGGAGAGCGGATCGAGGAAATCTATGTAGGCACCATCGAAGCTAAGGTATTCCAGCCGCGACGGACCAAGCGGCGCGCCGGCGCTTTCCGGCAACATACTGGTTGCCTTCTGCAGTGGATCGATCGTTCCGATACCCGTTCCGGAAAGGTTCAAGGCGCGGAGGTTGATCGCGTATTCGAGACCCTCGATGCCGTTCACATCGGTATAACCCCAATCGAGTTCGATCAGGCTGGCCATATCGCTGGCGCGCAGCGGCCTGGAAAGATATGGATCCAAGCTGGGATGCCACGCGCCGGTGACGGCAATGCCGACGGCTTCGGCCAGTTTCGCGCGCAATTTGATATCGTAGATAGATACCACGGGATCGAGTTGTGCCCGTTTGAATACCCCCACCGATTCGCTGGGCGGCACGTTGATTAGGGACTGGTCCTCGGCGGCATTCCAATCGTGGACCTCGGGTCCATTAAGAGCGACTTGTTGTCCCGTTTGGTTCGAGACGGCGTACAGTACGTCGGACACGAACGTATCGCGGCCGATTCCGCCAAACAACCGATCCAGATCGGCGTTGCCGGCCAAGACGTCATTTCCGTCTCCGCCGCGGAGTACGTCGCGATCCGGATCTTCGTATTGGGCTCGCGTCTGACCGGCCGCAGGGGCACCAATTTCAATCAGAAACGGCAGATCGCTCGCCAGCGGTTTGGGCGAATACGCACGGACATAGTACGTACCGGCGTCGAAGTTCCGCAGATCGGCCACCGCCTTCGCCGTCGCCAGCACTTGACCCTGGTCGTTGTACAGGTCGAACAGCACGCCGGGACTGGGTGTCACTTGCAACCGAGTATTGCCTGGTCCGCTATACGGGGCACCGTAGACGACCTCCGCCAGGGACTGCTGGAAATCGAACCGAACATTGGGCGAAGTGGTGCTGAGCCGCAGCGTGAGTCGCGTTTTGCCGGTCCGCAGTGCCTCGCGAACCGCCTCCGCCATATCGATGTGAAGAATTCCGCTGGCGGCGTTAACAACCGTGTTGAAACTGAAGCGGGCAGCATCGGTGACGTCGAAGCTGTTCATCACCGCGTTCCCCTCGTCAAACAGCGACTCGACCGTCAGCACGACGTTCAAGTTCTCGTCCATCTGGACCACATCACCCGTGACAGCGGGGCCGCTCCAAAGCGTCATCCCATCGATTGAGTCGCTCCAGGCGGTGAGAAACATCTTGCTCGTGCCCACCATCAGGACATCGGGATTCAGGACGCCACCGGGGTGGAATTCTTTCACTACAACGGTGCCCCCAGACGTCCCATTTGTTCGCCATAATTCGCGGTTATTTAACGAGCTGTCTTGAATCGCTGTGAAATACAGTTGATTGCCGAACACCGTGAGCCGGTTCGGGCTACTCGATTGAGTCTTGTGGCCCGAGGTGATTTGGCTATTCACGTCGGCCAGCAAGCCGGTCCCGACCGACGTACCATCGGAAATCCACAGTTCATTGCCGTAGGGCTTGTTCGCTGCGGTCAGCGTGAGGTCGGCTGTGAAAACCAACCGCGGTCCCTGGCCGAAATCGACCTCTGTGAAATTCAATAGTGCTGCCACGCCGCCTACTTGAGTGGGATTGAAGTCCTTTAGCTCCGAGGCTGCGATTCCACCAAACGGGATTGTATACAGCGAATAATCATTGGCGACGAACAGCGCGCCGCCGACTCCCTTAGGCGAATAGAATGAGGCGGCCGTCTGGTCTAGATTATCCATCACCACTGGATCCACGACTACATTGCCGTCGGCGTTGGCTCGGACGCGCCACATCTGACCGTAGAAAACTCCCTCGGGCGCCGCGTTGTGGAGTCCCGTAAAGTACACGATGGGACCGTTTGGCCCTTCGACCGTGGTGATTTCCTCTTCGGTTTGCAAATCGCTAAACACCTCGAATACCTGATCGGCGGCAATGTCGTAGCGGTATAAGCTCCTCCCTAGTTGTCCTTGTCCGAAGAACAACAGATTCGCATCCGTCGCTGCGTCGCCTAGGCTAAAGGGCGTGAGATATCCTGGGGAAACGAACTGCGGGGCCATGGGCACTTCGATCATCCGTGTGCCGTTCGGCTGGTCCGAATCCAGCACGTACAGGTTGTTTTGCATGGACAAGAAAATCTGGTCACCGACTGCGACCAATTCGCGGACTCCGGAAATATTGTAGGCCCAGGGAAGGGCCAGCGCGTCGACCGCATTATCGAGCGTCCAGAGCTGTCCCTCGGCTACGACGTACACGAGCCCATTGATGGCTTTGACAAGTTCCACATTGTTAACCGGTGACGTAGTAGTTCCACCGTCCCCATACCGTAAGCCCAGCACGCGCTGTGTACCGGTCGCAGTCCCATCAGATTTCCAGAGCCAAGGATTGAAGAAGTTCTGGTCCACCGTCCGGAAATACAGCGTATCGTCCAGTATGGTCCGGAAATTTGGATGACTGATGTGGGCTGTCTGCGGTCGTAAAATCCTCTCCGACGCGTATTCAAGGTTGAGCGATGCGGACTCCAAAAGCGATGCGGACTCCAGCAGTGCCGGCGGATTTTCCCGCAGCCGCAGCACGGAGGAAAGATCGAATTCGAACACGCCGGTGTGATACCATTCGTTGAGTTGAGTGTGCCCATCGACGGAAATCGTATCTGGATTGATTGACGGCACAGGAACCGTCATGCCGTCTGATCTTGTCTCAAACGTTTGCGCCGCATGGGCGCGAATGTCGATCGGCTCGGTCGCCCACGGTGAAACACTCAGGTAATTGCCTGGCAGTCCGTCCCCCAGCGTGGTGAAGCGGAACCATTCTTCGCCCGTGCCGGCCTGGAGGGTGCGGTTTGGGAAGATGGCCGGCTGGCCGGTCGCTCGGTCAACCACGTAATCACCGCTACCAGTGATCGTGCGGTTGGTCAGCGGTTCAAAGCCAGAGAGCGGCAAGCCACTCTGTTGCGGCGCACCATGGATCACGTATACGCGGCCTGCATCGATCCGCAACGGTTCGGTCACCACGTCGGCATCGGTTGCACCCAACAGCAAATCAGTGCGTCCGTCGCCATCAATGTCGAAAGCGGGCGACGTCGAGATCTTGTTCAGAATGCCGGAGCTCGCGTCCGACGTGATCACTTCGTCCGCCGCGGCAAGCAGATTCAGCACGGACGGACCAGTCGATTTGGCGATGTCCCAAAAGACGTACACGCTGCCAGCGAGGGGAGATCCGAGTTCCGGTCCCAATGATTCCAACACGGCCAGGTCAATGCGGCCATCGCCATTGAAGTCGCCCGTCGTGGGAGTGAGTTTCACATTTACGTTGAGCGATGAGCCGGTGCGCAGCACCGTTCGGACCGGCGAGAGGAAACCGTACGGTGTCCCAAAATACAGATCGATCCGCTGATCAACTTGTCCAGACACGTCGGACGAAACCACAGCCAGATCGTCGTACCCATCAAAATGCGGTTCGGGTGTTAGGGACGGAGCAAAGATATCGCGGACCCTTCCGATATCGGCCAGCGGGTAGATAGCGCGACGAGCCGCGTCCGTTTGAAGATCGACCGATTGGCTCCCGTCTTCAGGAATACTTGAATTGCCGGTCATTTTCCGCCCACCGATGATGTATGCCTGCTGGCTGGTTTGCACCATCACATCATCCAGTCCGTCTCCGTTGACGTCGCCGACATTCGCTGCACTGGAGCCGATGCCGGTAAACTGGTTCAACACACCAAGATTTCCTGAAAACACCGTTGCGCCGTCAAAGATACGCAGCTTGGCAAGGGTATTTTCCGTGCTGCTCTCGAATACGGCGATGTCCTCACGTGAGTCGCCGTTCCAGTCCAGAACAAACGTCTGCACGTTTGCACTTTGTCCGTTGACAAAGATTCCCGTATTGATGCGTTTGAGACGATCGGCATCGCTGTCGATCCCAGCCACTTCGTGGAGTACTCGTGGCAGCACCTCGTTGCCAAAAACGAAGTCGAGAAACAACGACGAGGAGATCCGTTTGGCGAATAACAAGTCGTTGGTGGGGCTGATCCCCTGCTCAAGGTTGCCGTCGCCGTCGATGTTGCCCAGTGTGTCCGCAAGCTGTTGAAAACTAAACAGAGAGATCGACTTGTCCACGATCATATCGGCCCGGTCGGCAACACTGCTGGCACCGTCGAAGGTATTCGGGCCGAAGAAAATATAGATCGCTTTGTCGCTAGTAATTGCAAAGTCATCGATTCGGTCACCATTGATGTCACCCAGGCTGCGCGGCGCTCCCAACCGTTCGCGAGTGGTTGTACCTTCGAGGACTGCGGTCGTGGCTACGTTATGCGCCTTGGTCGCGGGGTCGCTCAGGTTGATGACGCGCGGTGGATTGGTTGGCAGCTGCGGCAGCGGACGGGCAAGTTCGTACCGGTAGTTGTCTGTCGCGGGGGGAATCGTGATCGTGGCGAAGTTGTCCGCCAGCGCTCGGCCCATGTGAATCGAAAGACTGCGGCCCGCCATCGTATCGGCGATGGCCACGTCGTTGAGCCCGTCCCCGTTCACATCTCCCAAATTGCCGAAGAACCAAGATTCGAGCACGGGGATGCCGCCGGGTTTGTAAAGCGGTGCGCCGGGCTCGACAATCATGTCGGGCCGAGTGAACAGAGCCGTCCCTGGCGGAGACGCAACACTTGAGCCGAAGAACACCTGTCCGACCAGATGCACGTTCGTGTAGCCGCTCTCGTCGACAACGTCGTTCTCTACCCCTCGAATCAAGCCCAGCTCATCGGCTCCGATCCCGTCGACATTTCCCAATGGCACTGCGTAACCGCCGAGAAGCGTCTGGCCGGCAGATATGAATGTGTGCCCCTGTCCGCCGGCGGCGATGGCCGCACCGGAAATGATATACACGTAATCGTTCAGCGTCGTGGTGCTCTGGAGGATTAGATCCGGATACGGGGTGTCTATGTCGGCAATCACGTTGCCGGCAGTAAACAATTCGTACGTATACAGCTGAACGCCGCTGATGGTGGCGTATTTGATTGAGTCGGCTTGATAGACGGTGCCTGGCGACCACGATAATGCCCCGGAGAACACGAGCACCCGGCCCTCGTTCCCCTGTTGGGCAAGCGCGGCGAACTCCGGCACCCCGTCGCCGTTCAGATCGCCGATTCTCGCAACGCTCATCCCAAAGTTGTCATTCGCCGCACCGGCAATCCGCGTCAAATGCGTGGCGGCATTCAACTGCACATACGTCACCCGGATCCGCACATCGTCGATGTAGAATCCTTCCGGTTCGTTGACCAACTCGTCAACGCTATCGAACTCGAACGCCAGTTGCACCGTTTGCCCGGCATAGGCGCTCAGGTTTATCTTGGCGGGCATCCAGAAGCCGCTCCCAGCCGATGTTTCTTGTAGTGGAAGCACGTTCCATCCACTAAACGACTGGATTTCGTTTGGACTATTCGCAGCCAGCAGCACGTGTGCACCGGCGTCCGCAAAATCGGTCGTGGTCAGCTTGACACGCGCCTGATCAAAATTATCTGCTGCCTGCTCGGTGTGCAGGAAGTACCTGAACGACAGTTCCAGCTGTGCGCCGATAGGGACATTGGTCAAATCGACAGTCGCCTGAGCGCGCCCCAACACACGCTGCGGACTGCCGGCTTCGACCAGGTTGTAGTCGCCCGTGGCATCCTGGCCGAAATACAGGCTGTGATCCGCCGAGTGATTCGGATCCGCCGCGCGACGATTCGTGATGTGCCATAAATCTTGTGTGTCGGTGCCAGCTACGGGAGTGGCGAGCCCACCGATCACGCTGGCCGCTTCGTTCACAAACGTGAAGCCGTCCGTGTCGGGGCTGCCTACACTGGAGAAACCGGCATCGAGCAAAGGCCCTTCGTTCGCCCACGGCCGCCAGCCGTCTGGTTGCGTGTACAGCTTGCCTAACAACACGTAGGTAGCACCGTACGCAGCACCACCCACACCGGCTGATGGGTTGCCGATCAACAGATCGTCGGCCCCGTCGCCGTTTAGGTCGCCCGCGTTGGCGACCCGAATATTCGTGCCGTAGATTTGAAATTGCGAAAGCAGTCCGTTGATATTCACATCTGCTTGAACGACAACGTCCAGTGTGGATGGGAACACCGGACGTCCCAGCACGATCCGCACGTTTCCGCGCGCTTCGAGAGGCTCCCAGTCTTCGCCCGGCGACCCTGTATAACGTGCGTCGGTAAAGGCCATGTCGCCATAGTCGTCACCGTTGAAATCCCCCGTCGCGATCACGCTGCCGATCACGAAGTCGTTATCATTCAATCCCGTGAACCCGAAGGGCATTTGCAACGAAAGATCGGGCGCTGCGAAATCGGGTGTGTCGGTGGCGCCGCCAAAGTAAACCTTAGCCAGCCACGCCGTGGGGCCGCTTTCGTGGACAAAACCGATGAAGTCGTCGTTGCCGTCCCCGTTAATGTCGCCGACCGGCAGCGAAACGGGCCGGTCGAGTCCGTCATTGGATTGCAGACGCGCGGCGGCCGTAGCCGCACCGACGTGGACGGTGCTCCCAATGCCGTACACGTCTGCCGCATCGGCTTTGAACGTGACGGTATACGGTCCCATGGCCTCCGGTGGTCGGCCAACCGACGGATCGAAGCGATCTATTTCGCCGGGTTCCAGATGCAAGAGCGACGAAGCCGCTCCGGTAACGCCCGTGATTCGCAATCTCGTGGCCTCGCGCTTGATTAGCCAAAAGCCGACGCGATTGTCCTGCTGGCTGACTTGATTGACGTAGATGTAATTGCCCAGGCTCTCGTTGAAACCCGGAAAGAACTGAAACAGTTTATTGTCGATTTGCTGCTGCAGGTGTTGCAGCACGCTGTTCGTTGGTCCATTGAACGAGCGTCCAGCGCCTAACTGAATCTGGACTGTCACTGGGGATCCACCATCGAGCGAGAAAGATATGGATCCGGTCCCCAGATTCCATTCTTCTTGAGTGATCAACGGCGCCGAAGTCACCAGCGCCAGGCTGTTCACATTCACCGTGATCTGCTGGCCGCTGATATTCACAGTTCCCAGGGTTCCCCCCACGGCCTGCACAGTCGTGTAATTGGCGCCTGAAGTGGAGGCGTTCTGCGGCGCCGGGAAGCCGGCAGGAATGTCCAGCACCAGTTGGCTTCCGGCAGTCCAGCTGTTCACGCC
>CAZFLF010000082.1:0-12269 GCA_964519825.1 uncultured Pirellulaceae bacterium
CGTCAACGAGAGACCGGCGAAATAGCGCAGCTTCACCAGTTGGGCAGCCGAGGGATCTTCGCATTCCAGCCGAGCGAGAGCGTCGTGAACGGCCAGCACCTCGTCGGCGGGCAACTCCGACGCCGATAAGACTTGATCCAAGTCGACCCGCTCCTTCCCTCCACCATGCTTGAGACGCTTTCTTCGTCGAGCACCTTCGACGAGGATCCGCCGCATCGCCTCGGCTGCGGCGGCAAAGAAGTGGCCACGGTTCTCCCATTGCTTCTCGGGGGACGATCCCACCAATCTGAGATACGCCTCATGGACCAGCGCAGTCGCCTGCAATGTTTGACCGGGTTTTTCGTGAGCCAGCTTGGCTGCGGCCAGTTTGCGCAGCTCGTCATACACTAACGGCAAGAGGCGCTCGGAGGCCTTCGGATCGCCTTGTCCGATTTGATTGATGATACGACTGACGTCGGTCATGGGCGCCGGCCCTCCATCAGACTTGTTCATTTCATCAAACGCAGCCAGCCACCGGCGATTGTAATCGAAGACGAGGAATGGAGGCACTTAACGATCCCGTTTGAGCTAGTGCGACTTCAAACCTAAGACTTGGGGATCAGCCGTTGGGCGCTAGCCCCGGTTTTCGCGGGATTAACCGGGGCTAGCGCCCGTCGGCTGATACGATCAACCCAGTTTCTTAGGTTTGAAGACGCACTAGTCACTTTTGCGACGACGAAGGGGACGCCTTTTTGGCTGGCGTCCGACCGTTTGGAAAACGTGCTTTGCGTTCTTCGACGATCCGGAATGCGTCCGCTGGTTCAATGGTTGAGTCGACATATTTCGCCAGGTCGCGCAGTGCGACCACACGGTACTTGTGCGACGCAAGATAGTTCATGAATGCATCGAACTTTTCCGGGGAAGTATTGACCCAGGGATGAGCCCGGTCGGGAACCCCGTGAAACTGCAATACGGCGATCCGCCCTTGCCCAGCTTGCTCGACCGCACGAATGAAATCCGCCAATTCCCATTGCGGTTTAGCGTCCCCCGCCGACGGAATAAGCAGCGGATGGTCATCCCCCGGTTGATATGCGGCCCCACGTCCAGATTCGTAATCGAATTCCGGCATCCCGCCGCGACGAGCGAACCGGATTCCTTGTTGCCGCAAAATGGGAAACGCCTTGACCGTGATCGCGTTGCCCGGGTACGCAAACGATACCGGCGCCGGAATATCATACTGCCGGCAGCGATCGGCAATCGCCTGTAACTGTTCCCTCAGTTGCTCGACGTTTCGGTCATTGACGCCAAAATGATCGCGGGTGTGATTGCCGATTTCAAAGCCGTCCTTGTGCAATTGTGCGATCTCCTCCCACGTCATGTAGTCCTGTTTGTTCGTAGCAAAGTCAAAGCCTTCGGTGACAAAGAACGTCGCCCCGAAGCGATATTTGAGCAGGATCGGCCGCACGACTGTGAATTGGGATTTGACTGAATCGTCAAACGTTAGAACGACGAGCCGATCGGGAATTGGCTCCAGAGCGAACGACAACGTTGAATCAAACGAGCAGACGACGGCGACCGCCAACAGCAGCTTGTTCATTTGTGAAGATCTCCATTGGCTCGATTGATACCGGCGTCGGTTTCTTTCACACTGTCGATCCGGATCTAACTTACCACGAACCGCACGGCGCATTCTTCATGACCGCACACTCGGGTCTGCAACTTCTCGACTATTTGGCTGTTGTCGGCTATCTGCTGGTCACCATGGTGATTCTGTACTGGTCGGCACGGAAGCAATCGGATGCGGAAGACTTTTTTCTCGGTGGCCGCAGCATGCCGTGGTTCGCGGTGGGCTTGAGCATCATGGCCACCCTGCTGTCGACGATCACGTACCTCGGATCGCCGGGGGAGATGATTCGCTACGGCGTCGCTTACTTCGCCGGTTACCTGTCGATCCCACTGGTGGCGCTGGTCGTGATCTATTTGTGGATCCCGTTCTTCATGCGGTTGCGCATGACGAGCGCGTACGAGTACCTGGAGAATCGCTTCGATTATCGGGTCCGACTGCTGGCGGGAGTGTTATTTCTATTGCTACGCCTCGGTTGGATGTCGATGGTGGTGTACACCGCATCGATGGCGATGGTGCAGATGACTCGCGAACCACTGTACCGGCTGGTGACCTGGCTGGGTTTCGCGGACCCTCCGACCACGTCGCTGTATTTACTGATCGGAGTCACCGGGGTGGCGGCGACGATTTACACATGTCTCGGCGGGATGCGGGCCGTGATTTGGACCGATGTGTTGCAGAGTTTCATGCTCTTCGGCGGCGTCTTTGTGATCATTATTTATGTGATGGTCGCGACGGGAACCGGTCCGGCGACGTGGTGGACTCGCGCGTCACAAGCCAGCGCCGAACACACGCGCCCAATCTTCTTTTCGTCTGATATTACCGTTCGCAATACAGTTGTCTGGACCTTACTTAGCATCTTCTTCTGGAACATCTGCACCCATTGCTCCGATCAAGTCGTGTTGCAGCGTTACTTCACGACCAATTCGCACGCCGCGGCCCGGAACAGTTTCATAACCAATCTGATTTCGATGGTCGCCATCGGGCTGTTGTTGTCCCTTTCTGGCCTGGCTCTGCTGTACTTTTACCTGGAGCATCCCAACTTGTTGCCTCAGGACATGAACCCGATGAAGCAAGCCGACAAGGTGATGCCGTACTTCTATGCCCATCAATTGCCCGTCGGTCTCGGAGGCTTGATCTTAGCCAGTTTTCTCTGCGATGCGATGCAGACACTCGTTTCCGGAGTGAACAGTATTTCGGCCATCGCGACCAAGGACGTGTTTGAGCGGCTGTATCCCGATGGGACGAAGCGGATGAACGAGTTAACGCTCGCGCGAATCACGACCGTTGTTGTTGGGCTGGTGTCGACTGTGCTGGCTTGCGCCGTGGCGCACAGTGCGGTCCAGTCCACGATGAACATTGTGGACCTGCTCCCCCGCACCTTTAACATGTTTCTCGGTCCATTGGCCTCGTTATTCATCATTGGAATGTTTGTATCGAGAGCTCGAGCTCGCACCGCGATCACGGCCGTGACGCTGTGCATGGTCGTCTCGTTCTGTTGGAGCTGGTGGTCGGAGATTCCTGTCTGGTTGCATGCCATCGGCCTCGAGTCGCTGGCAACAGGATGGAAGAACGTATTGGGAGTTGATGGGGATGGAGCGGTCAAGAGACCGACCATCATGCTGGCCGTCGCCGCTCCGTGCGTATTTGGCGTTTCTTTGGGCGCTCTGCTGAGCTTGCTGGAGTCCCGGGGAGAATATCCCGGACAAAAGTTCACGTGGTGGGCCACGATGCGCCGCCCAGCTTTGGAAGCAAACGATTGAACTGATAAGATTGACCGAGTTGCCACCGACTACGTCCGCGCCTTCACGCAGGATTTGCAATGGATTCACTTTCCGACACTTCCGTCGAAATAGAAAACATTCAGTTGGAGCTTCTCCGCCGGAAATCGCCTGTCGAGCGAGTTGGCTTATCCCTGCGGCTTTCTGCGGATGTTGTTCTGGCTGCAAAGCGAGCGATCGCGCGCGCGCACCCGGAATTGTCGTCGCAAGAGGCGGACCATCTGTTCATCGAATTGAACTATGGCCATGAACTCGCGGAAGCCGTGAGGCAGTACACTGCAGCGCGATCTACTCGATCTTGACTACATGCGCCACTCGGCCAAAGAACTCGGGGTATCGGATTTGGTTGACCGGCTTCTTTCGGAAGTGGAGTCCGGGCGCTGACCACCTGCTAGTTAGCCGATCCTGGCCCCGCTAGCAGTCGTTCATCTTGCCGGGCTTGGCGGCTTCCAGTATATCGCCACTTCTGTTTTGAGCTTCTTGCCCTTTCGTGCAAAGGATTGCCGTATGTCACACACTTCGGAAAAGAAACTGGTTCTGGTCGCAGCTTGGGGATTCGTGCTTACTGGAGTGGTGCTCGTATCGCACCAGACGCTCCTTGCGGATGAACCCCCGGGGTCTGACCGGCCCGCGAATCAGTGCCAGGTACGGGTGGAGGTTCGCGGCAAGATTCCGTTTTTGGAAAAGATTCCTCTCGTCAAGTATTTCATCAATACCGTTGGCGAACAGCCGTGCACTGCGGCTGCGAAAGAAAAGGTCGAACGCATCGGCGTCGATTTCGACCTCATGCCGGGGCACATGGTCGCGTTTCTTCCGAGCGGTGAACAGAAGGTGATCTGCAACGAGAATGGTTGCCCCGCGTGTGCCGTGCCGAACGTCTGTTCCGCAACAAAAACGGCCGCGCGAAATTGCAAGACTTGTACTGACGCTCAGTGCGAATCGTCTGCAGACGTAGCGTGCGCCGTGGCGGATCACGATGTAAGGGTCGCCGAGAAATGCCTGGAAATCGCACAGATGTGCGATGGTGATCGAATACATCAATGCTGCGAACACATCGCCGAATTGCGAGCTGAAAATGCCGCTCTGCACATGACGCAGGAAGCACGGGAATCGATCCTGGAAGCCCGCAGCGAACTGTTTGAGGCAATGTTGGAACTGTCCACCGAGAAGGCGAAGCTAGAAGCTCGAGTGGAAATGTTCGCCGAACGAGATGAAATGCGCGAGAAGTTGCTCGACCTGGTCTGTGAAAATCGCAGGCTCCAAGCCACTGTGGAATTGGCCGAGGAGCGACAGACGCTGCTCAAGCAATCAATGGAAGTGGCGCTGGAAAACGAGCGTCTCAAGCTGCATGTCGCGGAACTGGAACAACGTGATTCAACACCGGAAAAAGTCAGTCGCACCGCCAAAAAGCCACGGGCGACAAAAAAGACCGCGCAACTAAAGTAGCACTCGGTCATCTTGCTTTGTGGATGTCACGGGTGGGTTGCCCACCCGTGACACCACGTGGCCGCGTCTCTCCGAGACTCGGGCCCTAGCGAAAGAGATTGTCTCACCTAGCAACACGGTCCGGCTACACCGAGTTTTTTCTGAAGCGGAGCATCAAATTAGGCTGGGGTGCGCGTCTCAGAGAGACGCGACCACGTCAGTTAATCCGGCCGGCCTTCGGCAGGTGATTTTTCATTTGCCGCCCGTCCCCTTTCAGCCAGCCCAGCGGGCGATTCTGCCAGGTGGCCACGCCCCAGCCGCGCAACCCACCGCGCAGCACCTGCCCTTGCATGAACTGGCGGGCCTGTTGATCGTCGAGTTCCACTCGCTGGTTCGGGGACCAACGTGCATCACGGCGCATCGCCAGTGCATAGGCGGGAAACCAAGTGTTTACTTTGCGAAACGCGACCTCGGGGCCCGTGGCGGCGTTCGCTACGAAATCCTCCGGAACGCCCACTGGCCAGGCGAAGCACTGCAACCTGTTATGCGAAACGGCCACATCCGGTAGTTCGCCCCAATCACCGAATTCGGTAGGAAGTGTCGCCGCGTGCAAGTGTGGCTCGCGAACTTTGTAACGGGGCAGGATTGGCTGATCCACGTCCTCAGATCGGCGCAAACAAGCTGCGAACGCACCGCCGCAGGCATGTCGATGTGGCCACAGGCGCAGACCAATACCGAGTTGCGAACTGTCGCACGCGGCAGCCAGATTTGGGCTGGACGGTTCCAACCGCCACTCTGGATGTCGTTGTAAGAATGATTCCATTTGCCCTTCGTTCTCCGCGTAGGCGAAAGTGCAAGTCGAATACACGAGCCGCCCGCCGGGTCGGACCAGCTGTGCCGCCGCGTCCAGAATGCGCGACTGACGCGCGGCGCAGTGCTCGACGGTCGTGGCTGCAAAAGAGGATACGGTCTGCTTTCCACGACCGACCAGCGATTGGCCGCTGCAAGGTGCATCCACCAGCACCGCATCAAAGCGACTTGGCAGTCGCCGCGCTAGTTCATCCGGATCGAACGACGACACGAAGTACCGCGTCGAACCATGCCGCGCCAGGTTGAATTCGAGCATTCCGCGCCGGGACTGAACGGCCTCATTAGCCAGCAGCCAGCCGCTGTCTCCCAGCGACTCGAGGATCGACGTGGTCTTGCCTCCCGGCGCCGCACACAGGTCGCAGATCGTCTCGCCAGGCTGTGGGTGAAGTAACGCAACCGCCAATAACGACGCGGCGTCTTGGATGTAGTAATCCCCGACCGCGAATTCCAGATTCGCTCCCGGCCGCATGTCGCCAGCGATGAATTGGCCTTGCGGATGCCACTTCACGCCGGTGGTGGCGAACGGCAGACGGCCGGTGTCGACGCCAGGGCGCAGCCGAATCGCCGGTTGAGCCGGTCGTTCCAATGCCCCAACCAATGCCGTCAGTTCATCGAAATCGAAAGCCAATGGCGAGATTGTTGCCGCGACAAGATTTCGATCAATCGGCACGTTGTTGGATCTCTCAGGATGAAGTACGGGGTACGGGGCGGGGTACGGAGTACGGAGAGCGGGGTCTGGAGTACGGGGTACTGACACTTGCCTGGTACTCAGTATGGAAAATTGCGTGCCGCAACTCCGTACTGCGTACCTCGTACTCCGTACTCTGTTTATCGGTCCAGCGCAGCGCGCAAGTGTTGGCGCACGGTGTCGTAGTCGAATGGAACGTGGAAGTTGAAGTTAGTTCGTTGCTGTTCGAGGCGTGACTTTTCCGCTGGGCTGGTCGTGTCGGCGATGCGTTGTTCGAGTGCCTGGGGTGCTTGTTCCATGGCGCGGTAGCTGTCGCGAAACGCGATCTGCACCGCCTCGGAGCGTTGTTTGAGTGCGGCGGCGAGTGCCGCAACATCGGTCTTGGCGAGCCGGCGTTCGGCAGGCGCAACGAATATGGCATAGCCAGTGAGGCGCCCGGCAAAGCTGGCCGCATGCAGCGAATATTCCTGATCGACGGGGTCCTCGGTTTGCGGCAGTCGTCGGATGAGCTGTTCGAGTTGTGTCACACCCTGCTTGAACTCGCCGCGGCGGAACGTGAGCCACGCGAACAACTCGTGCGCCACGCAGGAATCGGGAAACGCGATCCGCACTTGTTCCAAAACCTGAATCGCGGCCGGCGTCTTTTCTTGCCGTAATAGGAGCATCGAGTAGACCAAATGTGCGTCGGGTTGACCGGCGCAAAGCCGCGTTGCTTCTTCAAAATCCTGCTTCGCAGACTCCTGTGGCGACTTGACGAAATACTCAAACAGACGCAATACAGCTGCGCGAGCTTCGGGCGAGATGCGCGGCGGCTTGGCGTCCGGCCAGAACGCCACGGGCGTTTGTGGTGGAACCGCCGACCCGCGCACGCGGGGAACTTCGGTGGAGACGTACGCCGCCAATTCCTGAGCCGTCACGCGGTGATCGCCATCGGAGTCCGCTTTACCGGAAAACGCTGCGACCAATGCCAGGCTGAACGCACCGCGGTGCCGATCGGACAGCTTGTAACCGACTTCTCCCGGTCCACAACTTGCCACGACTGCGACTGAAGACGAGACCGGCCGCCGCGGTCCAGGGCGTCCGGTCTCGGCGAGTTCTGCCGAAGAGGCGAAGCCGCCGGTTTGCGGTTTGCCCACGTCGTGGCTCGTATCCAGTACCAGCAATTTGTCTTTGGAAGGACATTTCTCCAGCTGGTCAATCAGCCAGCGAATGGGAATGCCCGTGGCCTCGGCTCGCTGTTCGTCAAAGCCTTGCGGCGCGAAGAAGCCAATCCCACGTGAGTCAATGAAGCCCAGTCCCAAACAAAAGATACTGACCTGGGCGTCGGCTGGGACACGCCCTAGGAATTCGGTCAGAATGGTTTCCAATCGCAATCGCGTGGCGTTTCGCTCCCGCAAACACTGGCTCTCCGGTACCCGATAGCGAAACCGGAGAGTCGCGTGCAAATCCGTGGCATCCTCAGTCACAAAGGGGAGTGGCGGGAGTCGGGGGTTGTCGTACTCCGCTTGTTCGATGACGACCGCCCAGTTACTTGGATCAGGCTGAGGCGTGACGGACACCGTAGCGGCGTCGTGGTCGTCAGGATCGGGGGACTTGCGATGCAGTGTCACGGCATCTCCCAAACGGAAAGCACTGAAGTCACCAGTGAGTTGAGTTCCCGCGACGTTGATTTGCGTATTCGCAGTAATGACCCAAGCTGCCGATCCGCTGGCCGGATTGCTGACTGTGATGGTTCGCTTGTCGGAGTCGACCGACTCGATCACGCCGGTGACCTCGGTCTCCCGCAGCGCAGTGATATGGTGAATGACGGTGTCGTGTTCAATCGTGACCAAGTCCCGCTGCAGCAGGTCTGTCGCCGTCAAGACTCGACCGTTATGGTCCGACTTGCCGTTCAGGCTGACCTGATAATTCTCTCCCAGCGGCCACGCTTGCTCCGGCGCGTTGGCAGTCTGCCAAGAGTCCGCCAGCCGCAACTTCAGTTGCTTGCCGCTCACCTCGACCACAAGTCCTTTCGTCGTGAGCCGCCGCACGGCTTTGACCAGCGCGGCCGCGGGCGGATCTTCCCCCCCCGCTTTGAATCGCACCATCACTCGGTCTTGTGGCAGCAGATCGGCCAATCCCAACGATTTGCCCCCCCGTCTTGTCTCACCGTTGATTTCCACTGAAACGTGTTCACCAACCACAAATCGCTTCGGATCACCGGCTACGTTCGCAGACGCCACGGCCAAAAGCTTGGAAGAAAGATCGACGGAGGCAACTTGGCCGTGACATTCTTCGGCAGCGGCCCGCGTCGCCTCGATCATTAAAAAATCTTGACCGTCGCGGGACGAGGTCGCGATCTGCAACTGATCCTGCCGATCCAACTGATCCACGGTGACCTGCTGTCCGTTAAGAAAAACGCGGTCAAGTCCCGTGCGCACGACGATCGCCTGGGTTTCACCTTGAGACGGTTTCACGAAGAGCCGACCACGCTCGCGATCGAGTTCGACCACTTCACCGGCTGTGGGATGCGCGACCGGTTTATTTCTGGGAGGCTTGGGTTGCGTGGAAGCCGACGGCAGGAACAACATGCCAACGCTCAACACCATGCTGCACACCGCCGCGATCACCAGCGAACGCCGGCGCTGTCGGTTGCGCGTTTGCAGGTCGGCGGCGGCTTGCTCGTCAGGAGTCGGACCAACCGGAGGCACCTGCCCATCCAGTTTCAAGTCGGCCAGCACTTCATCTGTCGAACGATACCGCTTTGCCGGATCCTTTTCCGTCATCTTCTGGATGATGTAGGCCAAGTCAGCCGGGACACCATCGAGCACACGTGACACCTCCGGTAGCCGCCGATCGACCGCCGAGTGCCACATCATCCATGCCATCTGGCGATCGCGGCCATACATGTTTAGTCCGGGAAACAACGTTTCGAAGTGTTCGCCGCACATTAGTTCGTAGGCCGTGAAGCCCAGCGAATAGAGGTCGCTGTGTGGCCCGACTGGTCCGAATTGATCGGAGACGACTTCCGGAGCGATGTATTTGGTGGTTCCTTTGACGACGCTCCCTTCGCCGACGATCCGCCGCGCGATGCCGAAATCGCCAAGTTTGACGCGCTGATTCCGGTCGACCAGCAGATTGCTTGGCTTGATATCGCCGTGCACGATGCCGTGTCGATGCATGGCCTGCAAGGCTTGCAGCGTGTAGTTCAGAGTTAGCCGCAGGTCCTTCAAGTCGATGGGCCGGCCGCCGAGCAGTTGAGTCAGGCTGCCGTTCATTAATTCGAGGATTAGCCAGCCGCGCTCCCGCACGAAGTCGTAAATCGTCATGATGTGCGGGTGTTGGAGCGACGCGAGGAGCTGGGCCTCTTGCCAATACCGATCGAGTTGCCGCGGGTCGGCCAGGAATTGCTGGTGGATCTGTTTGATCGCAACGTCGCGACCCAACTCGTGGTCACGTCCGCGATACACCGTGGCATAATCGCCGCTGGCGATGGACTCCAGAATCTCATAGCGCGCGGGATGCGGCATGTTTTACCTGACGTGGCTCGCCATCTCAGTCGTTGCTCAACAACTGCGACAGCAAGGATTCCAAATGTTCGTCGTTGGGGGGTGACGTCCCGTGGCGCACGCCGGTCAATCCCTTCAAGTTCTCGCGATGTTCTTCGTGCAGCAGGTCCAAAACACGTCGGTAACAACCCCGTTCCTCAGCATACTTGCCCTGATTATGGAACTGCAACGCCTGACGGAGTTGTTCCTGATACGGCTCGAGTCGTCGGTAGCTGCGGGTATAGTGCAGGGCCAAATCGTCACGAGCCTGGGCCTTGAGCTCTGATTCGGTTCGCCGTGATTCGGTATCTAACAGCAACATCGCCGCCGTAAGTCCGAAGCTGACGGCCAGTACCGCAACGAGCACCAACGGATTGGTAGCGCGCGGTGTCGCGGAAGTTTGTTCAGTCTTCGCACCCTCCTGTAAGACCAACTCCGGCAGGCGGCCGTCCGCGCCGAGGTCGATCCGCCGTTCAGTTGGGTTCGCTGTAATGAACCGCGCGGCGTTTGCGGAGCGGGGAGCGGCGACCGCATTCGCGAGTGGGCCATTTGCCGGCGAGGACAACGCCGTACTTGCGACTTTCGGCGGACGTGTCTCGGGTCGAACGTTCGTCGCGATACTCTCCGGTGGCGGAGTGGAACCCCGCACGTCGGGCGGCGGCGGCGGTGGAGTCGTTGCCGAAGTGGTCCCGGACGGAGGAGGAACATTGGTCGGGATCGCGGACATCGCAAGGGGACTCGGCGCTACCGGATTCGCGGATGCCCGGACCGGTGCTGCGGAGACGGCGGCCGGCGGTCCGCTGGGAGTCGCCAGTGGCGGTTTCGAACCTCGGCCGGAACCGGTCACTGGAAACGTCAGGTTACACTGCGGACACGCGGCGACCTTCCCGAGTAATTCGTCGGGCGCGACCAGTTCCTTGCCGCATTTGGGACAGCGTATCGTGAGTGGCATATCAAGTGACCGCTTACATCTCCAGGCCAAAGAAAAAGTAATTCAGCGCGAACGGTCCCAGGATAATCAGCACAGCGGCCGCCATCACCAGGACTCCAGGCAGCAACATCGTGACACCTGCTTCACCGGCGATGGTTTCAGCTCGTTGCGTACGCTTCACCCGCAGCAGATCGGACTGGGTGCGAAAGATATGCGAAAGCGGGGTTCCCAACTTTTCGCTTTGAATCATCGACGCGACAATGCTCGTCATTTCATCGTCATCCAGTCGCTGTCGCAAGTTGTCAAATGCCTCGACTCGAGCTTTGCCCAAGTTCATGTCCGCAAGAACTCGACCAAACTCGACGGCTACCGGATGACCGTGGAATTCGCGAACCGCCTGATGCAATGAATCGAGAAAACTTGCGCCGGCCTCCATCAGCAATGTCAGCAGATCCAGGAAGTAGGGCAATCGCCGCTTGATGGCCACCAGCCGGCTGAGGGCGGCGGTTTTAAGCCGGTGACGCAGCCACAGCGACGTACCGGCGGACAGTCCCACTGCCAGCACGATTCCCACCGGACCCATGAACCGCGCACCGAAATAGACATAAGCCGGCGCCAGTAGCAGCGCCAAGACATCGCAGCGAGCCAGATATTCCTCCGGCAACCAATAGCGTGGAAGCCCTGCGGCATGGATCCGGCGCGACACCTCGGGCAACGACTCGCGAAACGCCGCGCGATTGAGTTTGGCCAGAAACTGCACCACCGGCTGGAATACGCGATAGACAGTATCAAGCCGCCGCAGCGCGTTAATTCGATTGACGTCGTAACGCCATTCCGCGTCCTGCCGCAAATCCTCGGTGCGAAGAGCCGCGATCACCCACCAGATGAATAACCCGGCGGCCGCGCCAAACACAGCACAAGCCACAATGCCAAGCGGTCCCAACGGTGGAAACATGCGTCCCTCAAATATCCGCTTTCAAAATGTGCAGTGCCCAAAAGTACGCGGTCACGTTCAGGAGCACCGCCGACGACAAAATGATCTGTCCCGGAAGAGTCGTGAATAGCAGTGGCGTGTTCTCGGGATCGACGTAGAAATAAACCAGCAGTAACAGCGCCGGGATGATCGCCATGTAAATCGCGGACTTGCGGGCCTGGGCGGTCTCGGCGTGGACCTTGCGTTCCAGCCGTTGCAATTCCAGTACGGACGTCGCGACGCGTTCGACCGTTTCATTGAGCCGACCGCCACTGGATCGCGCCGCCAGGAGCGACGCGGCAAACAATACGAAATTCTCGCTCCTGAGTCGGTCCTTGGCCTCTTCCAAGGTTCTTTCCAACGGTTTGCCGAGCTTGTATTCCCCAGAGATTTGATGGAACTCCTGCCGGATAGGCGCGGGGCATTCGACTGCCAGCAACTCGATCGACTGGGGAATCGATAGCCCGGCAC
>CAZFLF010000083.1:0-12188 GCA_964519825.1 uncultured Pirellulaceae bacterium
CCGCACGAACCGGTCGACGTAGGGGTTGTCGAGCGTCCTGGCCACGGTGTACGACGGGAAACCGAGCAGTCCCGCGACGTAGCCCCCCATTTCAAAATTTCCGAAATGCCCGGAAACCATGACGTTCGGCCGGGGATCGAGCAGGTATCGCACCAACTCCCGTTTTCTGGGAATGGAAATGAACTGGTGCCAATTGCGGCGATGAATCTTTCGCGGGGCATGCGCAATTTCACAGATCATGAGGAACAAATGTTCCCACATTGCCAGCGTCATCGCTTTTCGCTGCGCGTCACTCAGCTGCGGGAAAGCGGTCCGCAGATTTTCGTCAACCACCAATCCGCGCAGCGATAGCACGTCACACGCAATCCAAGCCAGGACGCGAGACAAGCCGTGACAAGTCTCAATCCGCCACGACTGCACGACGCACACGAACACGCGCACCAGGAGGTAGATCAGCCAATCCGTGACTTGTTTCCAACGCACCGCCGGTCCCTCGGAAAAATGGATTCCAACTGGCACACTTTGGAGTGCTGCGACTTGTCACAGCTTTAGGATTTTGGATTTATCTGTGGGAGTTCTGCAATCGGATGGTATGCGAAAAATCAATCCGTACGCTTTGCAAGGGTGTAACTTCTAAGCAAAAATCCCAAAGCGGTGATGAATCCCCGCACTCCAAAACTGCGAAACTCGAACTCAGTCTCTCTTTTGATGTCGCGGATTGTGTCAAGAAGACCGCCGTGGGAAAAGCCCAGCCGAAAAGCTCAGCCTATTTCCGCGCGTTCTTTCGCGTTTTGAGTATGGGATCGCCGGCCAACGGCAAATTGACCCGCTTGCCGATCTCCGCTGCCTTGTAGATTGCCAGAATGATCTCGACCGAACGGCGTCCTTCCTGGCCGTCAATCGCCGGCTTCGTTCCCTTGCGGATTGCCTGCACTGCGTCCTTGAAAAGGAGCATGTGCCCGTGATGTCCGATCGCCGCCGGGTCCGCCGCGCCGCCGCCAGTTTTCGTCTTGCCTTGCATGCGTGCGAGCAATGCAGCGTCCTGTTTGGTCGGCTTGGCGAACTCCCATGATTTGATGTCTTCCTCTTCCAGCACGGCGGACCCTTCCGAACCGTGAATCTCCACGCGTTTGAGAAAGCCGGGAAAAGCAGCGGTGGTGGCTTCGATCACTCCCAGCGCTCCGTTGGCGAATCGAACGGTCGCCGTCGCGACGTCTTCCACCTCGATCCGTTCGTGAGCCAGTCTCGCGGTGACAGCGTTGATTTCGGCGACCGGGCCCATCAACCAAGTGAGCAGATCGATGCTATGGATCGCTTGATTCATCAAAGCGCCGCCGCCGTCGAGCTTCCACGTGCCGCGCCACGCGCCGCTGTCGTAATACTGCTGCGTGCGAAACCATTTGACATAGGCGTCCCCCATCGTGAGCCGTCCGAAGCGTCCCTTGTCGACGGCCTGTTTCATGAGTTGTGACGATTCGTGAAACCGCGATGGAAAAATCGTGGCCAACTTCACGCCTGCCTTCTCGCAAGCCTCGATAATTCGATCGCAGCGACTGAGCGTTACCTCGAGCGGCTTTTCGACGATGACGTGCTTGCCAGCCTGGGCCGACGCAACCGCGGGCTCCATATGTAAACCGCTGGGCGTGCAAATGGTCACGACCTCGACCTTCGGATCCGCCAGCATCGCGACAAGATCATGGTACGCTTGACATCCCGTCGCGGCCGCCAACTTGTCCGCGGCCGCCGGAAACATGTCGAAACAAGCCACAAGCTTCGCGTCGCGCAACTCTGCGATCGCCTTGGCGTGAAAGTTGGCGATCATTCCACAGCCGATGATTCCGAATCCCAGTGGCATGCTGTCGTCTCCTGGCGCCGTCAGACGGCTAATCGAAAGGGGACGATTATAGACAGCGGACGAGAGAATCCGAAACACTGGCCAACGTGTCGGAGTTACCGTACGTCATCGGCCACTCGTCCGCATGTCCTCCAGTTACTGACCGTATCCACGGGGGTGCCGCTGGTGCCAATTCCAGGCGGTTTCCACGATCTGTTCGATCGAGGTGTATCGCGGACGCCACTGCAATTCCTTTTGAGCTAAAGAAGAATCCGCGACTAGGACCGCCGGATCGCCGGCGCGGCGAGGACCAAAGGTCACTGGAATCGCGTGCCCGGTGATCCGACGACAGGCCTCGATGACTTCCAAAACACTGTAGCCGTGTCCGGTGCCGAGATTCATTTCTAATCCGACACCCGGGGCGAGACGTTCCAGCGCGGACCAATGGGCTGCCACCAAATCGTCGACGTGAATGTAGTCGCGAATGCATGTCCCGTCCGGCGTGTCGTAATCTTTGCCGAATATCGTCACGGCGGGACGCTGACCCAATGCAACCTGCAAGACGATGGGAATCAGATGAGTCTCGGGGTGGTGATCCTCACCAAGGGTTCCGTCTGGCACCGCTCCCGCCGCGTTGAAGTACCGTAAGGCGGCGTAACTCCAGTCATAGGCTTTCGCATGGTCTCGGAGTGATTGCTCAATCACCAGTTTCGTAAAACCGTAGGGATTGATCGGCCGTTGCGGTTCTTGTTCCGTAATCGTCACGCAAGTTGGAGTGCCATAGGTGGCAGCGGTGCTGGAGAAAACAATTCGGGAGACTCCCGCAGCGCGCATTGCCGCCAGCAACGTGCACGTCCCCACGACATTATTTTGATAGTACTTCGCTGGATCCGTTACCGACTCGCCAACTTGAGTTGACGCGGCGAAGTGCATTACGGCTTCAATGCGGTGCTCGCGCAACACCTTGGCGATCACCTGTTCTTCGCGAATGTCCGCTTGGATCAAGCGCTCCGGGGGTGCTGCGGCGGCATGTCCCGTGACGAGATTGTCGAGCACCCAGACATCCTGCCCGCAACCTATCAGGAATCGAGCTGCGTGGGAGCCGATGTATCCGGCGCCCCCGGTTACCAAAATATTCATGGCATTTCCTTTGTGTACGAATTAACACTACCATGTCGGCGGCGCTTGAACGGGTGTGTTACGGGCCGGGCGGTGTGTCCCAAACCGGTTTGTGCCGGGAAGATACCGATTGCAACGACCTGCCAGGAAATCTCCCGAGTTCGTTGACACTGGGAAAAAGTCGTAATTATACTGGCTCCAAGGTCGTATCCGTTTCTAGCCCGAATGCGTCGACAGGCGGAGTTGTCGGTTGTCATCCCGCGGACGCAACCCATCACCGGTAAATCGCCATGAATCTTGTTGGAAAGATCTTCATCGTCATCGTTTTATTCTTCAGCATCGTCTTTTTCGCGATTTCGGTCACGGTATTCCAAACGCACCGTGACTGGCGAGATATCGCAATCAAGAACAAGACGAAGGTTGAGGAGCTGCAGGACCGCGTGAAGCTCTACCAATCGGAAATCGAAGCCCAAAAAGATCGTTTGGCGTTAGAACAGGCCGCGCGCCGATTTGCACTCTCCTCGTTGCAGTCGAAGTGGGAGCAAAGTGAAGCGCAACTACAAGTCCTGAATGAACAGTACGGCAAGCTGCAAGCCGAAGCGGGTACGTTGACGACAATCGTCAGCACCAGTTCTCAGACGCTGGAGTCAACGCTGAAACTAAACGAAGGACTTCGCAAAGACCTGCGGGACACGCAGCAGGCACGCGATGGCATCTTTGCTCAGGTCGTCGGTCTGACGGATGTAAAGAATTCGCTGGAAGGTACTAGCCAGATCCTCAAAGAAAGAAACGACGATTTGAATCGGTTGTACACGCTGGCCAAGCACTGGCTGGATCGCGTTGGGATCGACATGTTCTCCCCAGTTGATGGCAAGCCACCGAAGGTGGAAGGTCAAATTGTCAGCGTTGGCGCGAAAGACCTGCTCGAGATTACCATCGGCTCGGACGATGGAATCAAGAAAGGACATACCCTCGAAGTGTTCCGCGGCAGCGCTTATCTCGGTCGCGTAATCGTTCAGGAGACTTGGCCGGACCGAGCTGTCGTGCAAATCATTCCGGAATTTCGCAGAGGCATCATCAAGGTAGGTGACCGTGTCGCAACCAAGCTTGGCTAGTCCCGGCGCCGAAGTCCCTGTACAAAAACAGCGGATGAACGTCTATACGATGATGCTGATAATCTCGTTTATCTGCATCGTGACGTCCTGCGTCTTGCTGTACATGGAACTCAAACGATGGGGCAATTATCCGTGGTGGCGTACCCAGGATGCGGAGCCGCGGGCCGCGTGGATCGACCAGCCACCCGCGTTGGCGGCGAATCCGCACGGTGAGTGGGCTTGATCTAGCTAGCGACGGATAGTCTCTCTGTCGCGATTTCGCCAGATCAGTACACTATCGGTCGCACTCGGTCATGGATGGACCTCTCGATGCCAGAAATGTTGCGATCCGCAGCCGTCCTCGGTTTGCGATTCCTATTCCTAACGCGTTACTCGTGGTTGCTCGCGCTCGTCTTGGTCGCGCTGCCTCCGTTTGCGCTTTCCGTTGCGCCGTCCCTGCTCGAAAATCTGTTCGTACTCGACCGTCCGGTGCAAGTGCTGCATGTCTCGTGGATCGCCATGTTTTGTTCCGCGTCTGTTATCGGTACTTTGCGCATCACTGCGCTCAATGCGATCGACCGCTTCGAGGATTACCGGCAAGTCTGTGTCGAGTTTCAGGAGAGTTGGGGCACCGAACATCGCATCGGCACTCACTGGTATCAGCGGTGGGAGGGTTGGCTGACGTTGCTCGTCGGATTGGCAGCGGCGATCGGAATCTGGTACGTCATCATCACGGCCTGTGTCACGCGCACGGCTGCGGATCCCGGGCCGGGCTGGGGCGAATTCGCCAGTGTCTCCGAGGCACAGCTCGCGGTGAGTGCGCTGGCATGGCGCCAAGCGTTACTCGGCGCAGGAATCACGCTCGGAATTCTCGGCGCAGTCTACGCATTGTTAGCCGCCCATCAAATCTGGTTTGCCGAGCAAGCTGAGGCCGAATGCGCATTTCACTCTCGCCAACCGAACGCTGCGGTGCGGCCACCGAACCCGGTTGAGGAGGCCGCAACCGATTGTGCCTTGACAGAGTTGTGGGTGTATCGCTTCCTCGCCAGGCTTTTGGGACCAGGCTATTTTCGCGAAGTTGTCTATCGCCGGGTGGATGGTCTCCGGCGACAAGTAGTGCTCGCTCCGGGGCACGCTAGTCTGATGCTGTCGACCGCGCTTTTTTTGGGCTGGTACGCCCGGAATTATTGGAGCGTTCTCGGCGAGGGAAAGATGCCGGACGAAAGTTCCGCGATGCCGGCTTTGTTTTTCGGCTTGCTCTCGCTGTTGCTCGTGATCCTGGTCCTCCCCGGCATTTCCTTTTTACTCGATCGACACCGGATTCCGATCCTGCCGACGTTGTTGTTGATCATGGCGGCGTTTTATGGTGTCTTCGCGACCGACCACTATTACGAACTGAATCCCAGCGGCGCTCGCGCGGAGCCCTTACCCGCGGAACCGATCGAACAAGTGTACGACCGCTGGAAACTGCCAGTCGGAGTGGGTGGGCAGCGGACGCTGGTGGTCATCGACGCCTCGGGCGGAGGTATCCAAGCTTCGGCCTGGACTGCGCAGGTGTTGACCGGCCTGCACGAAATATACGGCGACGGCTTTTCTCGTTCAGTCGGTTTGATCAGCGCCGTTTCTGGCGGCAGCGTTGGAACGATGTTCTATCTTGTGAATCGCGCCGACGCGGCGGAGAAGTTCGATCCCAGTGTGGGAGAGACAGTGCTCACGCATGAAGCCATCCTGCGCATTCGCGATGCGTCGCGAGCCTCCGGATTGGAGGCGAGTTGCTGGGGCATTGCCTATCCTGACACGATGCGCGCTCTCTTTCCGCCGTTCGCGGGTCGCACTATCGACCGAGGCTGGTCGATCGAACAGATTTGGCGCGAACGCATGTCGCAGGCGGGACCGTCGTTTTCCGACATGCGGTTAAGCGAACTGGGCCGCTTGACGGCGCGCAATCAGCTTCCGGTTGCCGCCTTCAATTCCACGCTGGTCGAGACCGGCCAGCGGTTGGTGATATCGCCGGTGTTGGGACCACCGGTCGTTGGCGAATCAACGAGCACTGGTTGGGAGTTCTTGCGAGCATTTCCGCATTCCCATTTGCGCGTGTCGACCGCCGCGCGTTTGTCGGCCACATTTCCTTACGTGACCCCCGTTTCGCGGCCGTTGGACACTGCCGCGCCAACCGCGATCTCGGCCGAGAACCCGCTGGCCACGTTTCACGTCGCCGACGGTGCCTACGCCGACAATGAAGGAGTTGTGACCTCGGTCGATTGGATTAACCGATTGCTCGTGCATTACAGCCGCGGCGAACATCTCGAGCGACGGCCGTTTGATCGGGTGTTGCTCATTCGAATCCAGGCCTTTCCCAGACAGCAGGCCCGCCGGAATGCTGCGAACGGTAGTCTCACGGGCTGGCGGGCCGCGTTGCTCGGTCCGTTCGATGCGATGATGCACGTCCGCTCGGCATCACAGACCGAGCGCGGGGATCTCGAAATCAATTTGCTCACTCGGGCTACCTTGGCCGAATTCAAAGCCGCCCGCGAACGGACCGAAAGCGAGTTTCAAATGGCGCTGGCCCAGGTCGAACAACTCGAATCGATTCGGGAAGAACTGTACAACCTGGCCGCCGCCGCACGCGATTCGCCCGCCGACGTCGCGCGCCAGTATTTGGAGGTCGAAGATAAGTTGCATGCTGCCGAAGGCCTGCTCCGCCGGGCTCAAGAACGCGGACGCCGGGTCAATGACCTGCTTGTCGAATCGGTCGTATTCGACTTTCAACCAGTCGACCAGGTGCGGATTCCGATGTCGTGGAAACTCACCACCAGCCAAAAGCGACAGCTCGACCGCGCCTGGTTACAGCTGGTCGAAGGGCGGCTCCAATTTCAACCGCTGGACGTCCTCGACAGGTACTTTGCCCGAATCCCGCCGGAGCAGTTCCAGCCGACGGACCTCCCGGCAGTTGGCCCGGAGAATCAATCCAGCCTGCCGCGAGCTTCGAGCGGCCAGATTTCCGCTAGTCTGCCGTGACGAAAGCCGTAAAACCGGTCGTGCAAGACCGTCGTCAAATCGCTATAGCCCGGCACGAACTCGAGGTGATCGCCGATGCGCAGATCGGTAGCGGTGGCACCTAACCGCAACAGGCCATGCTCCGCAGAAAGACTGCTCACTTCAACGTCGTCGCGCCCCAGAACGCGCGGTAGCGTCAGTTCCATGTTCATCGCTTTACGACCGGCGTCGATGATCGCTCGCTCCGGAGTGGGACGGCTCACGACAGTCGTCAGCACCGTCAATGCGAAATCGAAGTCCGTAACATGACAACGCTGGCGATAGAACTCGTCCATGAAAATCGCGCCCCCCGCCTGAACTTCCGTAATGCCCGGGCAGCCGAGAGTTACCATGTACGACCCGGTTCCACCACACGACACGATGGGACAGGGTAACTGGTTTTTTCGGAGCAAATCCGCAGTATCCGTCAGCCGGCGAATCGCGCCCCGAATCGCCCGATCCTTTTCCGCCGGGTCGTCCAATAAAAGCAAGTGTCCTTCGTAGCCCATCACGCCAGCCAATCGCAGGCCGGGCATATCGGCGATTCGCCGGGCGAGCTCTAAGACCGATTCGCCGGGAGGGACACCGACACGATCCATGCCCAGATCGACTTCGACGAGCACGCGCAATGGCTCGGCCTCGGATGACATCGTGCGGTTGAATGCCGCAACGTGATCGAAGTGATCGACGCAAACGATCGGATCAGCGATTCGGCGCAGCTCGGCCAGGCGCCGCACTTTGCTCGGTCCAACAACCAGATTCGCAATCAGCAGATCGCGGATGCCCGCAGTCGCGAAGACTTCCGCTTCGCCCAGCTTTGCACAGGTCATTCCGATCGCGCCGGCAGCCAGAAGTTTTCGAGCAATGGCTAGCGATTTGTGACACTTGGCATGGGGACGCCACGCGACGCCGTGCCGCTGACACTCGCTGGCCATGTGCCGCACATTCGCGTCGAACGTGTCGAGATCGAGGCACAGCGCGGGAGTCTCCAGCTCGTCCTTCGTGCAGCCGAGTCGCGGCAACGGAGCATTCACGGTTGCGATCCTTCTCTGATTCGCAGGTGGCTCGTTAGCCGCGCACGACAGCGGCCAGTGCGCGTTGGCGTTCGTAGGTGCGACGATTGTCTTCGGGACCGTCACTGCGACGCAGGTCATTCAACGCTATTTCATACAACTCTTGACCGCAGGGGGTCGGGTAGCGCCCCGTGATGCAGGCCTGGCAGATCTGGTCGCTTCGAAAACCGACTGCCCGCGCAATCGATTCCACCGGAAGATAACGGAGCGAATCCGCGCCAAGCGCTTTGGCCATTTCGATCTGAACCGCATCGGTCAGCGGTCCACCTTGCAAGAACTTCGGCGCAAACAATTCCGAGACGGTGGACATATCGATACCGTAGAAGCAGGGTGCCACAATCGGCGGACATGCGACGCGCACATGGATTTCCTTAACCCCGCCTTGTTCTCGCAGCCGATGCAACAGCACTTTCATCGTGGTCGAGCGAACGATCGAGTCCTCGACCAGGAAAATACGCTTGCCATTCAAAACTTCGCGGAGCGGTGTGTATTTCGCTTCCGCTTTCTTGCGCCGACCGGAACTCCCCTCGATAAACGTGCGACCCGAATAGCGATTGCGAATCAATCCTTCCCGCGATGGCACACCTAGTTCGAATGCCATCGAGTCCGCCGCCGCCTTACTCGTGTCGGGAACAGGCACCACAATCGTGTCCGAATCGATCGGCACGCGTCCATCCGCCTTTTCGAGATTGGCCAACTCAACTCCCAAAGCGGTTCGTGACAAATACACGCTTCGGTCGTCCAGGGTGCTGGCCACGTTGGCAAAATAGATCCACTCGAAGAAACAATGCGCTCGGCGGCCAGCCGGGGCGTAGCAATCCATGTGCATTTTGCCATCGATAATCGTAATCACATGCCCAGGATCGAGCGATTTGACTTCATCGTGCCGGAAACCAAGATTTAGCAGAGCGACACTCTCGCTCGCCGCGGCGAACAGGCTGCCGTCGAAGGCGTAACACAGAGGCTTGATTCCAAGTGGATCGCGTGCCACCAACATGTCACCGCGAGCATCGATGAAGACGATGCTGTAAGCGCCATCGAAGCGTCCGCTAACGCGGCGAATGACGTCGATTAGCTCCGGTCGATGCTCACCAGACAGCTCACGACTGATCTCGTGCATGATGATTTCGGTGTCGGTCTCGCGGGCAAGATGATGGTCGCCGTCGGCGAGCAACTTATCGCGAAGCGCTTCATAATTCGCAAGTTGACCGTTGAATCCGAAGCTGAACCACTTGTGCTTCTGCAGATGATGTCGCTCAAAAGGTTGGGCATAACTCCGATCTTCGGCGCCGCAGGTCGCATAGCGGACGTGGCCAATCCCGGCCCGCCCGGCGTACTTCTTCATCAGCGCCTCGCTGCGCTCACGGTACGACAGCCAAAATACTTCTCCGACCGTCCCAATGTCCTTGTGTGTGTCAATTAATTGATCGCGCCCCGGGTTGTAAGTCGTGATCCCAGCAGCAAGTTGGCCCCGATTCTGGATATCAAGCAACATCCGCGGGAGCAACCGAGAGGCTTGTTCCGGACCTTGTTCGGGACAGAGCGGACTGGTCGGCACATTCGGCAAATGGTACACGGCGACCAGACCGCATTCGTGGTGAATTTCGCTCATCGGGTGCCTTGTCGGCGGCTTCTTGCCGCGTAATTGGAGAGATGGGCTTCGGCCAAGGGCGTCCGTCGCATTGTATTCATGGCCCCGCGCGATCACAAGGAACCGAAATTGCGGCAAAGTAAGCGTGGCAGGTTATAAGTTAGGGGTAAAAGATGGAGAGACTACATTGCTTACATGATGGAATGTCGAACAAAGAAAGATCACATTTGCCTTCGATTTTCCCCTCCGAATCAATAACCGTCCCACGGATCACGGCTTCTTACCCAGAAGAACCGGCTGATAAAAACGTTCATCGATTCGCTGCACGTCGCGGAATCCGGCTTGCTTCATCAACGCCATCAGCTTCGCCGTTCCGACCGCGTAGTACCGCGACCGCATTACCTGTACGGAACATTGGGCGGGGTTGGGAGACTCGTGCCCAGCTTGAGATTCGGGCCCAACTTCGGGTCGCACCGCGCAAGAGGGGCCGCCACAATCTTTGACGAAGTACATGGCTAGGTCGTAATGCTCCGCGGCGAATTCCCAAACTTGAAAGACCAGATAGCGAATGTCCCCTTCGGTGCGGATGCCGTAAGGTTTCACCTGAACGCCCGAGCGTTCCTCTCGGTCGTAGTCACGGACCGTGACGAGGCACCCGCCTCCCCGCCGCGCACAGACAAACATCTGCTCGAAGCCCCGCAAGATCTCTCCATCGCTCAGCAAGTGTGGGACCGCATTGTCGCAGGCGATTACCAAATCGAACTGCTCTCGGAAGCGATCCGGCAGCAGTCGCATATCCTCGGTGGAAAGCTCGATCGATAGAGAACGCTGAGCTGCCTCGCGTTTGGCACGCTCCACCGCGGCGGACGAGATGTCACAGGCGGTTACCACATGGCCGAGGCCGGCCAAGCCCAACGCCTGAGTGCCAATGCCGCACGCGACGTCGAGGATCTTCCGCTTAACTTCACCCCCGCCCCAGTGATCTCGCATGATCTCGTCTAGCGCGGCCGCCTGGCGATGGATGCTCGCTTCCCAATCCGGGAAAATCAGGTGGTAAAACGGCGCCAGTTGGTCGTAGAAGTTTTCGACGGTCATAGGCTCACCGTCCGCTCGTCAAATCGAAGTCGGCGGTTTGTCGGTCAGCATGTTGGCGTCACGAACGAGCACCCAGCGACCTTCGGCTTGCTTTTGCAGGATGGTAAGCGTGTATCCCGATCGACGTACCGGCGAACCGCCCCGCCGCGGAGTCGCCACGACCGTGAGGTGACTCCACATCCATGCGAACTCGCCGGCAATCTTGATCTCTTGAATTTCCGACTTTGCATTGATGCTGACATGTGGAAGCCACGCCCTTGAACGCTGTGGCGAAAGCGTCTCGTCCAAGCATGGGTGGATGACCTGGGGTCAGGAAGACAGCATCCTCAGCCATCAGGCTGAGCACTTTGGAAAGGTCGCCGGCTGCCGTCGCATCCTGCCAAGCAGTTAACAGATCGCGAATCGCTTGTTCGTCATTCGGCATATGAGTAATTCCTCAGGAGAGCAGGTCGGTCAGCACATGGCCGTGCACGTTGGTCAATCGGCGTTGGATGCCGTTGTGGTAGTAGGTCAGCCGTGTGTGATCGATGCCCAACAGGTCCAGGATCGTGGCGTGGAAGTCATGCACGTCGGTGGGATTCTCGGCTGCCTTCCAGCCAATGTCGTCGGAAGTGCCATACGCAATACCGTGTTTCAGACCGGCGCCAGCCAGCCAGATGCTGAAAGTGTCTGGGTTATGATCGCGCCCGGGGCCGGCTTTATCCCCAGCGCTTTCGGCGTAAGGAGTGCGGCCGAACTCGGTGTTGAAGATGACAAGCGTGTCGTCCAGCAAGCCGCGCTGTCGGAGATCGCGAAGCAGCGCCGTAACGGGCTGGTCAATCTTGCCGGCTTCGCGGCGATGGTTGTCCGGGACGCTGCCGTGGGCATCCCAGTGGACATCGCTCCCGAATGCCGCACCACTCCACAACTGCACGAAGCGGACCCCGTGTTCGATCAGTCGCCGGGCCAACAGGCAGGCTCGTGCGAATTCGGCGCACTCCTTTCGATCCACGCCATACTGAGCAAGCGTGGTTGCGGATTCCTGCGTCAGGTCGGTCGCCTGGGGAATCGCCAGTTGCATCCGTGCCGCCAGCTCGTAACTGCGCATGCGACTCTCCAGTGCGTCGTTCTGACCGCGCTCGGCGAGGTGCCGGCGATTGAATTCCGCCACGGCGGCAAACCGGGCCGCTTGGGTGGCGTCGCCCAGCTTAGTGGCGGGCTCCAGGTTACGGACGGCCGGACCGTTGGTGTTGAGGACCACCCCCTGGTGCCGCGCGGGGAGGAAACCGCTCGACCAGTTATTCGAGCCACCAGTCGGGACCGATCGGCTATCGGGCAGTACGACAAACGTCGGGAGATTGTCCACT
>CAZFLF010000084.1:0-12184 GCA_964519825.1 uncultured Pirellulaceae bacterium
GGATCAAAGGAATCGATGTGAGTTACACCACCGGCCATCCACAAATAGATAACCGAAGTTGCTTTGCCTTGGCCTGTGGCGGCAGCCGTTGCCAGTACAGCGGGAGCCGCGGTCGCCGCAATACTCATCGCGCCGATCCGCAATATGTCGCGTCGACTGAACAACCCCTCCAAACCATGGAGACGTTCGCATGCGGCATTCATCGTGGCTTACCTCGTGTATGTCTCGTCCACCGACTGCAAGGCCAAGGCATTATCAACCGTTGCGTCCGCTGGAACAAGAAGAACTTGGGCTTTGCCACCCTGGACGTAGCCGTCACGCTGAAAAGCCGTCACGCTCCGACGTGACGTAGCTCCGCAGCAGAATCGATTTTGTTTCGCGAAGAACGATTCCTGGCAATGGCGGGCTCGTTCGGCAGTTCGAGCTACGTCACGTCGGAGCGTGACGGCTACGGCGTGACGGCTACGAAACACTGCCGCTAAGCGTGTGTCCCGTGTGGTGTGTAGCGCAGCTCGAAATCCTCGAAACAGACCCGCGCGGGCTGTCCAGGCGTGCTGCCCGAAAAGGTGGTGATAAACTGTTCCAGCCGTGCCGGCACCAACCGATAGAAATTGTGTTTGCCGTCACGTCGCATGCCGATGACGCCCGCCACCCGCAGTAAGGCCAGATGATGACTGACGGACGGCTGCCGTTGCCGTAATAGTTTGCACAACTCACGAACGTTTAACTCGTCCGTCTGTTGCAAGAAGTACAGGATTCGGATGCGGGTCTCGTCCGCCAGCAGTTTGAACAACTGGACGATCTCATCGACAGACTGGTCGGACGGGTTTTGCAGCGACGCGGCGTCCCGCTTGGCCCTCTTCCACGCTGGATGTTCAGAGGTCATGGATGTGAGTACCGTGGACATGAAGAGAATCTCCGTAAACATTGAATCGGGCAGACAAGCCGATTCTGAAAAGCCAACTGCCTCGTTCAGCAACAGTGCCGAAGAACACGGCGCTCGAAAGTGCTGCTAAACGCTGCTCCAATTCCGTTCGGCCAGTATTCTAGTCAGAAGCCTGGATTTTGGAAACGCGCCGTCCTGCGAGTTCGCGAAATCCCGGTCGGATGCTCAACATCCCGGGAATATCGGGTAGTGTCCTAAAGTTGTGTTGCTGCACGATTAGGATGCATTCACAATTGCCCCGGATCTATGGAGCGCTTCAATCACGTTTTGAGAAAACCGGATCGGTGAACGAATTTGGCACCAGCTATGATAAATCCAGCCATTTCCTCGCCAATCGAGCTGGATTCTATCTATGGCTGACAGTGGGATTATGGCATCCCCGAGTGACAGCCAGGAAATCGAGAAGCAGATCGCATCCTCAGTTAAGCTCCACTTAATTGGATACCAGTGGCGATTGCCAACTTTCATCCAACCATCGCGCCACGCGGGATGGTGATGTACTACAGTTCGTTGTTGTCTTCCAAAAGCACTGTACGGCAGCGGAAACACTTTTCAACTGCACCATGCCAAGACGAGTGGCAGAATGATCCCAAACGCGTAAGCAAGTAAAGCAAGTGCCGTGACAAAACCGGGGAGAAAGTTCCTATCTAAGAACTCGGGAGGTTCGGCTTTGGGAGGTTCGGTTTTTCCCATGATAAACGCGCATACCGCCCAAATGGCTAGGACGCCGACTGCGGTGTGAACAATTGCAGCCGTGATCAGGTAAGCCTGTCGAATGGAGGGTGGAATGCGTGACATCAACGGCTTGTTGCACAGAATCTGGCGTTTCTTAACTTCAGCTAATGTCGTTGCGGGCATTGTAGCCTAGCTGCTGATCGCTGGCTTTAGCACCGCATCGAAAAGCTCGTCGACTGCTTCAAAGCGCCGGTGGCAAACTGAGTAAGCACGTATGGATTCGCGACAAACATTGCAGAAATGGTTCGGCTATGACGCGTTTCGCGGCTGCCAGGAGCAAGTCATCGAGCAGGTGTTGGCGGATCGGCACGCACTGGTGATCATGCCGACGGGTGGCGGCAAGTCGTTGTGTTATCAAGTGCCTGCCCTCATGCATGACGAGAACGCCACGTCGGAGGATCGGCCGTTAACGCTGGTCATTTCGCCGCTGATTGCCTTAATGAAGGATCAGGTGGATTCTTTGCAGCGTCGTGGCATTGCCGCGACGTTTATCAATTCGTCGTTGTCTCGCCGCGAACGGGACGAGCGTTACGCAGGAGTGGCGAGCGGTGAGTTTTGTTTGCTATATGTGACTCCCGAGCGATTTCGCAAAGTCGAGTTTCTTGCATCTCTAGCGCGGCGTCGCGTCCGGTTGTTGGCCGTGGACGAAGCCCATTGCATCAGCGAATGGGGACATGACTTTCGCCCAGACTACACTCGCTTGGCCGATTTTCGCAGGCTGCTGGGACAACCAACCACGATCGCGTTGACCGCGACCGCCACGCTGGAGGTCCAGGCCGACATTGTGCGGCAACTGGGTTTGGCCAACCCCGATGTCGAAGTGTTCCACGAAGGGATCGAGCGACCGAATTTGCGTCTGGACGTGCGGCAAGTTTGGGGCGACGAAGAAAAGCTACAAGCGATGCTGGAGGTGATCCAGCGGTATCCGCGCGCGTCGGGAAGCGGCATTATTTACTTTGCGCTGATTCGGACGCTGAGCGCCTTCAGCGAGCGGTTCCGCGAGGCCGGTCTCGCGCACGTGTGTTACCACGGCGACCTGGATCGAGACGCTCGGCGCCGCATTCAGAACGAATTCATGGATGGCTTGTCTCCGCTGGTACTCGCGACGAACGCCTTTGGAATGGGAATCGACAAGGAAGATATTCGCTTCGTGCTGCACGCGGAGATCCCGGGCTCGGTCGAGGCCTGGTACCAAGAGATCGGCCGCGCGGGACGCGACGGACTGCCGTCGGAATGCATCCTGTTATACGATCAACGTGATCTCCACACCCAGATGGAATTCATCCGGTGGAGCAATCCCGATGCGGACGTCTACGAGCGGGTCTACGAAGTCTTGCGCGACGACCTGGAAAAAGTCCACGGCTTTGGTTTGGAGTGGCTCCGCGAACGATTGCACATTGGGCACAAGTCCGATCACCAACTAGAAACCTCGCTCGCGATGCTCGAACGCTACGGCGTAATCGAACTGGTTTGGGAGCCGCTCCAGATCGAGCTCGTCGGCAATCTTCCCGCCGACTTGAACGACCGAAATCATCTCGAGGAAAAGCGGCGCCGCGACCAGCGGAAACTGTACTCGCTCGTCGAGCTCGCCCGTTACGAAGGTGATCGTCGCGACTTCCTGCGAGACTACTTTGGCTTGTCGTGACTCGCGGGATTTACCAAGGTCGATATTGCATCCCCACTAAGGAAGGAGTACTATTGTCATGGCACCTTCAGGGGGGTTAGTGCAATGCCAATTCTCTTTCAGTGCCCGGTCTGCCAAGAACGGTATTCCGTTCCTGAGGCAATGGTCGGCGCGACGACCAATTGCCAATGCTGTCAAGCGAATGGCAGCCTGGCGGAACCCACATACGTCGCTCCAAATCAGTTCGTAGCGACGCCCATACCAATCCAAGATCGTTTGTGTGACGAGGATTTGGCAGAATTCGCCACGCATGTGTTTTCGGAAGGCGAGCTTGCGGCGGCATTGAACGGTTTGCCGGAAGCCTCCGCTTCCGCGGCAGCCGGTAGTAGCGGCATTGCCAGTCTGATGCACGGCACGCTCAATAGCCTGATTGGATCCGGCAGTGTTGCAGCATTCTGGGCGGGCGTGGCGCTAGCCATCCAAATGGAGATCGGTTGGATGGCATGGGGATTAGGCGCCCTGTCTGGCTTCGGCATGGCCTGTCGGCACGAGAACAACCACTCCACCTTGGCGGGAGTCATCGCCACCGTGATGTCTCTCGTCGGAATCTCGGTGGCCAAGGTCGCCGTCTTTTTCGCGGTGTTGCTGCCAATTCTGCGTCAAATCGACCCGGATGTGGTCGTTACGGCAACGTCGACTTTGTTCTTTTCGACGATGTTCGACCCGGTCGACGGGGTGTTTATCTTCTTGGGAGTTGCCACGGCCTTCAAGGTCGGCTGCGGCGCGAGCGGAGAAGACTAGCGAAAGCCTTGGAGTGCGGTGGCTTGACGCCGCTTTCGGATTTTGGATTGGTTTACACGCGTCTGAACAAGAATCCGAAAGCGGCGTCAAGCCACCGCACTCCAAAGGCCCACGCCCTTCGCTTGACTACTTCGGGGCAGGTGTTTCGCTGGCCGCGTCGCGCAACAGGCGGATCGCAGCTTCGACGAGCATCTCACCGGAACCGGGCTCCAAAGTTGAGTTAGTCACTTCGTAACTTCCTCCAGCGTACGCGCCGCGATGTGGAATGTAGACCGTCTCCACGCAGTTCGACAATTCGACAATCAACGTGGTCTTGAAAGGGGACGCACGCTTGATCGCCAGGCCGAGATCGACGAACACCTCGCCGGGCAAACAGACAATTGCCACGTCGCCACCGATTGCGATGACTTGCACATCGACCGGCAAAGAGGGTCCTACTCCAGCCCAGTGATGCGTTAATCCCCAACTCAAGAAGTCGGTGGTCTTGGCATGCGGCGACTTGTGCGTGAGTTGGTCGAGCATGAGCGACTTATACGCGGTGACCAAGGCGAAGAATTCGACCTGCTTGCCGGACCGCGCTTCGGTGACGAGCGGCTTCGCGGCGGCAACTTGTTCCGCGGAAACCTCCTGGAGCGGCACGGGGACTGTCGCGTGGCGGACTCGCAATCGTGGCTGCGTAATGCGAGTCAACTGCGGCAAGCTGGCCTCGATCGTCTTTGCCAGGGACTGGCCGATGAAGTCGGTTTTGTTTCGTTCCTTCTTGACGGGATCGCTGTGGTTGATGTCGCCGCAGCATCCGATCCCGAAGATCGAGACCACTTCCGCACCCAAAGACCGCCGCAATGCCTGCTCGATGTGGAACGGATAATCGCCGCTCCAGAGCGTTCCGCCGACCGTGTCCAGGTGCAAGGCAAAGTTGCTGAGCACTCCCAATGTCCGGTCGCCGTCCGTTGTGCGAATCCGCAGCAACCCAATCTCCGGGTCGATTGGCCCCGCCGCACGCACGACATCCGGGTTATCGAGCCGCATCCAAGTACGCACGCTGCCGTCTTTCATTACGAACCGACGATTGAAAGAGACCGGTTCGAGTTGGGAAACGGATCCGGCTTCAACGATCACCGGCTGCGCCGTCGAGTGAGCCTTCACAACTGCGTCCACAATGCCACCGATGAGTTTCGCGGCATAAGCGTTGGGAAGCGCGGTTCCAGATCTTGTCGCGGCAAGGTAGTCGTACAAATCCTTGGTGTAATCGGGTGCGGTGTGCGAATGCGTGGCGGCGACCACAACGTGTTCGGCGGGGAGACCAGTCTTCGCAAACACTTGGCGACGGACTTCCTGCGACAGATCGACGGCAATTCCTGTCAGGTCGCAAACGACCAATGCCACCTGCTCCTGACCGCTGTGAAAAACAATCGCCTTCGCCTTGAGCGGATCAAGCACCCCGGTCGCCAGCCGCTCGTGATAGTACCCGGCCATCGGAAAGCCTTCCGGCGGCGTAATAACCGATTCCGCCATCCCGACTCGCAATAATTCGTCACCCCAAGCTGGCCCAATCCAAGCGAATAGAGCGATGACGATGCTGGTTGCCGTTACTCGAATGGATTGAATCATTGCAGGATGTCTACGGTGTGGTACGGCTGAGCGTCACAAGGCACGGATCATAGTCGTCGCGGTCGGTGTTGAGACCGGGGGTGTCCAGCAGGCGGGCCGACTGGCGGTCGTAAACAAAGATATCGTGTTCACCCGGCGCACCGAATCGTTCCGAAACAAATGCAATAAAGCGACCGTCGTGCGTGATGGACGGGGTCTGTTCATGCCCCGGCGAATTGAGCCCTGGAACGGGAACAAATCGTTGCTCAACCTGGTCGTAGAGAACAATGTCGAGTCCTCCGGCGCCACCGTCCCGATCCGAGGCGAAGCACACGAGCCGCCCATCGCCGCTGAGTGCCGGATAACTGTCCGTGGCCGGCGAGTTCATTTCCAGCATTGGTAAAACTTTCCCCGCATCCCGATCGTATAGCCGCAGGTCGGTCAGACCTCGGCCACCGGGTGCGTTCGTGGTGAAGGCGAGCCAGCGACCGTCGCCGCTGAGCGCCGCACGGCGTTCGTCGTGCTTAGATGTGTTCACACCGGGCAGGTCGACCGGTTCTTTCTTGGTGAGGTCGTACAGCAATACGTCCCACCGAGCGCTCGTTCCTGGCCGGTTCCAAGACGACAAAGCCAACCAGCGGCCGTCGGTGGAAAGCGACGGCGAGAAGACCGCGTTAGGCGTCTTCAACAAGTCACCAAATTCGCGGGCCGCGTTGGTCTGCAAGTCCCAGAACTGCAGCCGGCCAACCTCAGCTTCCAATTCAAATCCGAAGACGCAGAACTTACCGTCATTGGCCAACACCGGCTGATGATCGAGCCGTTTATCTTTCGGGTCGATCGAGCCGACGATCTTGCCCGTTGACTTGCCATCGTGCTGGTACAGATAAACGTGCGGATACCAGTAATGTTCGCGATTCGACGCGAACGCCAGTTTCAGTGCGGCCGGCGGTTCTTCGCCAGTCGCACCCCCACCACCGATTACGATAAGCATTCCGCAGCAGATAAGTCTCGTGAAAGCGATCACGACGCGACTCCAGGTGTTCTTCCGAGGAGCCTATCCCACGAGTTGTTTGATCGGAAGCCCGTCTTGGATAAACGGACGCACTCGCAAATCGGTCGCGGTATCGATGCCAATCAGCTTATAGATGGTTGCAGCAAAATCGGCGGGGCTGATCGGATTTGTCGCCGGATAGGCTCCTTTGGCGTCACTCGCCCCCACGACCGTCCCTCCCTCGATCCCCGCGCCAGCCATCAGTGCCGAGAAGCAATTCGGCCAGTGATCGCGGTCGCCATTCTTATTCAACGTTGGCGTGCGGCCAAACTCGCCAACCACAGCCACCAGCGTCGACTCCAACAGGCCGTGTTGATGCAGGTCTTCAAGCAATGCGGAGAGTCCCATATCGAGCCGCGGACAAAGCTGTTGTTCGGTGCGGCGCATTCCCGGCAGATCGGCGCCGTGCGTATCCCACGCGTCGAACGCCGCGACGTGATACCACTTAATCTGCACGTAGCGAGTACCGGCTTCGACCAGTCTTCGGGCAAGCAGACACGATTGGCCGAAATGATTCGCTCCATAACGATATCTCAGCGATTCCGACTCTCGATGCAGATCGAAAGCGTCGCGGACTCTCGTCGAAGATAGAATCTCCGCCACGCGCTGTTGCTGCTCCCCTAACTTTTGTCCCGCCGTGGATTGTTCCAGCGACTCGCTGTGGGCCAGCGAACTCAGCAGCCCGCGACGCTCGCCGAAACGGCCCAGTGGCACGGATTCGTGCAAGGAAAAGTCACCAAGTTGAACGCCCGCACCCATCGGCGTGCGCACTCGCAGCGGCGCATAAGCGGCTCCCAAGGCGCCAGCCTGAAGGTTGTCCACCGCCGAGACGAATTGCGTGCCGTCTCCTTTGCTGGAGCCAATGTGAACGTAGGCTGGCATGGGACCAGCCGGACCGATTAGCTTCGAGACCACCGCACCGTACGGCACGTCGCTCCCTTCGATCCCGGTGAGCATTGCCGTCGACCCGTGATCCGAATTGCGATGCGCCAACGTGCGCACGATCGCGAATTTATCGAATTGCCTGGCGAGCCCCGGGACGAGTTCCGACACCATGACTCCGGGCACTTGAGTCTGAATCACGCCGAACGGCCCACGGACCTCGTCCGTTGCATTGGGCTTGGGATCGAATGTTTCGAATTGGCTCGGTCCGCCGTTCAGCCAAATGAAGATGCAAGACCGCGGTTTCTTCGACGGGCTCGCCTGGACCAGCGATCCTCCACCGAAGCATCCGATCGTGCCGACTCCGGCCGCTCGCAGCATTTCGCGGCGAGTCATCCCCAACGTTGGATCGTACGATGCAGGCATTTCTCGATCCTCGTGCTTGAACTTGCGTCGTTGAGCTTAAGCCAAGATGGCACGAGAGGGAAGGTTGTCGCGACAGCGTCGTGGGAATCCTCGTTTAACCGCAAGCCGCAGGCGATCCTACTGAACCGGCCTCGGTGGAATCCCCCAGAGCGTGAAATGGGCCTCCGCTGGAAAGAACTCCAACTTGTCGGTGACAAGCGGCTTGACGTGCAGTTCGTAGACGTAGCCAACTCGCAACTCAGTGAGACGAAGCGTAACGCGGCGACCGTCGGCGGAGACCTGAACCTGTTTGACTTGTTCGGTGCGGTAATTGAGGTCCGGACCGCCGTAGGCAGGGGTCGACTCACGGGTATACGAGGCCAGCGAATAGTTGATCAATTCTCCTGCGAGTTTCCGATCGACTTCGGCGGTGAAATCGATCTCAAAGCCATCGTGCGTGGCTCGCATCTCGGCGATGCCGCACGGCAGTTGATCGGGCTGGATGCGCAGACGCACAACTTCACCGATATTGTTCGCACCCCCCCAACCACTGTCGCGCAGCCCCCCCACGTACAAGTCACCGTCGGGAGCCACTTCGCACACCACCGGGCCGAGGAACGGCGGTCCCTCTAGTGGTTGATCGTAGCTGAATGGATACGCCGCTCCCTGATATTTGTCGCCGACTTTTTGCAAGGACATGCGAATCAATCGGCGCGTGTCGTATTCGCAGCCGATCAGGTGCCCTTCGAAGGGACCGAATAAGTCTTGCTGCACTTCCCGCCGAACGCTTTGTGGCGTCTCCAAGAAACAAATGCCATTGACGCTTCGGGTCCACGGATGCGGCAGGTTGATCGCGGGGGGCGTGAGTGGCGGACGCCGATCCCCACCTTTCTCCACAGCATTTATAAAACCGAAGTGTGCTCCAGGTCGAACGTGATTGAGTTCGTTGAACGGGTTGTAGTTCCCTTGATTGTCCGACACGAATAGTTCACCGTCACGCCGACGCGCGATCCCCATTGGGAATCGGTGCCCACGGGAAACGGTCTCCAGTGAGTACAAGTAAGGATTTTCCGGCGTCGGCCCTCGCGGGATTAACTTGAGAAACTCACCGCGCAGCTTGGCCCCCGCCAGTGACCGCTGATCCTGCTGGCACGGGAGCGCGACGTAATAGTTGCCAGCGTCATCGCGAGGCAAGCCGACAACCCAGTCGTGATAGTCGGCGGTGTGTCCCCATCCCGACGCGACTGTGACGGTGCGATCCGCTCGGCCGTCGCGGTCATCGTCGAACAGCCGCACGACGGCGTACTTGTTGACCACATCGACATAGTCGGCCGTAACAAACATCCCATAAGGCGCGGCCAGGTCGTCGCTGAGCGGCCGGAGTTGATCCGCCAAGCCGTCGCCGTCTGTGTCGCGCGCCTGCCAGACTTGACCCTTTAACGACGCGATCACCACGGTGCCATCAGGTCGCCAACCGAGCGCGGTGGGCATGATTTCATCGGTCAGCGGCAAGCGGATCGCGTCAAATCCCGGCACAACCCGCAGCGGTTCCGACTTCAGCGGTGATGGCGCGGGCATTTCGACCAGGAACCGATCTACCGGGAGCGACGTGGCATACTCTACTTCCATCTTCGCGATACCGCTGGCATCGACTTCGGTTAGTACGCCAATCGGTTGCAGCACCGCGGAAGTTGGCTGCCGCAGAGACACCGTCACCGGTGCGGGATTGCTCGTCATCAGCGTGCGACCGTCGGCGGACAACTTACCGCCGGCAAATGCTTTCTCACTGAACACAGCCAGTCGAACCCGTTCTCCTGGCGGTAAACCCGCCACCTCAATCGTTCGACGAATTCCGCTGCTTGAGGATTCCACCACTGGCGTAAATTTCTGCGTGACGTGAACCGAATGAGCCGACTCGCCAAAACGGAGCCGGTAGCGAACTTGTAAGCTGTTGCCGATGTGCTCGAGCGTATCGAACTCGGTAGCAAACTGCCCGACAACCCGCGGTACTTCATCGGGGCCGGCACGCTGCAAGGAGATTTCCGCAACGTCCCAGTCCGGACGGAACAGTTCATTGCCGCCAGCTTCCCAAAACCATGTCTTGCCTTCTGTCCGTTGCCGCGCCGTATCGCCAATGGACCAACTTCTCAGCCGTGCGGTCTCCAAGTCGAACAAGATATTGTGCCGGTTCGACAAACCAATCAGTAGAGGCTTGATGTATGTCGCCGAACCAGCTCGCAAGATATCGGTGATGACGATAGCACGGTCGCCAGGGTGAGTCCCGGAATGACGGACAACTTGCACAGGATTCGACTCCGGAGGTTGGAATCCCGGTTTGTTCAGTACGTCCCAAACAGCGGCAAGTTGTTGATCGACGTTATCGTGAAGCACACCGCGCACGGCGAGTTGCACGGAGGGCATCTCCATGCGCGGCACAATGCGCGACGGATTGCGTACAAAGCGGTCATACCATTCACGGCGGACGCGAATTCCCAGCAGCGATAAATCAGGACCACGGGCATTTAGCGGCGCCTTGACCGGCAAAGTTTTGCCAACCTGATGACAACTCGTGCAGCCGAATCCGTCGGGGGTCACCAGACGACTGCCGACCGCTTCGAGCAACGCCGGTTCGATCGCAGCATTTTCACCCCCTTTGGCCAATGGCGGGTTCATCGGAATGCGGTCATTCAATTGGAAGTGATCGACTAAGTTTTGCGATTCGACGTCACTGAGTATGAACCGCGGCATTCGCACCATCAGGTAAGGCCGGTGCGGTGCGCCGAGGCGTGTGATCGCTGCGCGGAGAGCGACATCGTGCAGTTTGTCGCCAACGCTGTTCAACGGCGGTGGGGTCATCGCGGGGATTTGTGCGGCCAGGTCAGGATGCAATGCGCCGAGTTGTGTCAGGCGCGGAGCCAGACCGAGTGAATCATTGCGCTGATGACACGCCAGACAATTGTTTTCCGTCAGCAATTGGCGTCCGGTCGCAACGGTCGGATTCGGCGAATCTGCTGCTTTCAAGACAAACGTCCTCACGGCGGTCCGATCTTCGGCGGGCAAGGCAAAATGGGGACGACCGTCATATGGGATTTCTCCAGCACAACTCCGCGACCAATTGGACTGAGCTGTGAGCCGAGTCTTCATTGCCGCTGTATCGTTAGCTCCGCCTGGAATCGCATGGCACGCAGCGCAACGGTGCGTCGCGATCGCCCTTTGCCCACTTTCCGTTGCCACCGCTCCGCGCGTCGTGGGCGCCGGCTGTTTCGCGGCGCCCAGCGTCAGCAAAAACGCTGTCAACTGGTTGCGTTCAAGTTCCGTCAACTCGAACACGGGCATTCGATGGTTTGGATTGGCCGTTTCGGGTGAGACTAACCAGCGATCGAAAAAGCCTGCGGTGCGTTTTGCGGCGATGGCGGAGAGATCGCCCCCGTCGAACAAACCACGGCTCCCCAAATCTCCGAGTTGATGGCAGGCCAGGCACCCGACAGTCAGCAGCAACTCGCGCCCCGCTTCGACCGGTGTCTTGGATGGCGGTTCTGGTTCGTCCTTGTTCTTCTTCGCCTTGACTTTCGCAGGTTTCGGCTCGCTCTTTTTCGGTTTCGGCGCGGCGGGGGCAACCGGCAGCGACTTGGCAAACAGCCACGCTGCGATTTCCTGTGTCTCATTCGCGTTGAGCGCAAAATGCGGCATCCGACGCGAAAAGTTGGACGCTGATTCACCAGTCGGCAATGGCGCGGTGAGCCAATTCACAAGCCAAGCCCGGTCCATGTTACCCGCCAGGCGTTCAAGCGACGGAGCGGGAATCGGCGGCGACTCGCCAGCGATCTCGTGGCAGGCTGCGCATCGCAACGCCCGTACCAACAACTCGCCCCGTTCAAACGCTGCGTCTGGAGTCGCCCCACGATCATGAAACAGTTGCCGGCCGTCGATCGGTTCCAATTGAAACTGTGGTCCGGACCAGAACAGAGCGACTCGCGCCGGTTCGCTCGTCTTCTCGAATGTCACCGCCAGCGAATGATGGTCGAATGACAGTTCGATGGGTGGCGAAGAGTGCCACACCGGTTGCTGCGATGCAGCGTCGAGCACCGTCTGGCCATTTAACGTAACCTTCAGCCGTCCCGAAAAGTGCGCATGAATCTGGTACAGGCCA
>CAZFLF010000085.1:0-12144 GCA_964519825.1 uncultured Pirellulaceae bacterium
GATTACAAAGGCGTGCTCGTTCGGCTATTCAAGCTTCGTCACGGCGGAGCGTGACGGCTTTGATGGCTACATTGACGGCTACGTGTATTGGGTGGCACATTGTTCTCGGCGGTCCAGATTCTGCATCCCCCGACAGGCTACCGCAAGCTTAGAATGTTCGCATGGCTCCGATTCCTTCCACTTCTGAGAAGTCTGCCGCTGAGCGCTTAGGGACGCCCGTGCAGTTCATCAAAGGTGTCGGACCGCAACGCGCCGAGTTGCTCGAACGGCTCGATCTCCATGACGCCTGCGACGTGCTCTTCTGTTTCCCCCGCGATTACCAGGACCTGAGTGAACTGCGCTCCATCGAACGGCTGGCGGAAGGAGAGTTGTCCAGCGTTTGCGGAGTGGTAGACGAAATCGACTTGCGAAACACGGGTCCCGGGCGTTCGCTGCTGGGTGTGCTCATTCGGCAGGGGACTCAATACCTGCGGGCCGTTTGGTTCAACCAGCCGTATATGCGCGACAAGTTTCGCGTTGGACAGCGAGTGCTACTCGCGGGTGCGCCGAAACGGCAGGGATTCCGCTGGGAACTGACTCACCCGCAAGTCACGTTGTTGGCCGAGGAAGAGGAGCCGCCGGCCGGACGAATCGTGCCCATCTATTCATTGACCGACGGACTCAACCAGTCGCAGATGCGCCGCATCGCTCAAGGTGTCGTGGAGCAGTACACCGACGCCCTCGACGAAGTCCTGCCCGAATGGTTCCTGACTGAGCATCAACTGCTGCCGATTCGCCAAGCGTTACCCTACCTGCATACGCCGCCCGATCGAGCCACTCTGGAACAAGCACGACGGCGATTCATCTATCAGGAGCTTTTCGTCATGCAGCTTGCGCTGGCTTGGCGACGGTGGAAACTGATCCACGAAAGCCGTGCGCCGCCGCTGCCGACCAATGCCAAGATCGACGCGCGGATCTTCCGCTTGTTTCCGTTTGAACTGACGGGCGGACAGAAACAGGCCATCGCCGAAATCGCCGCCGACATGGGACAGACCTTCCCGATGAATCGGTTGTTGCTCGGTGAAGTCGGCAGCGGCAAAACCGTCGTGGCGGAATACGCCATGCTCCTGGCGGTCGCCAATGGGTATCAGGCCGTGTTAATGGCCCCGACCGAAGTCCTCGCGCGACAGCACTCGCGCACGGTTGCCAAGGCGCTCGAACAAAGTCGTGTGCGCATCGCGTTGTTGACCGGCGGGCTAACCAATGTGGTCCGCCGCGAGACCCTGGCGGCGATTACCGAGGGGCGTGTGGACATCGTGATCGGAACGCATGCCGTGCTGAGCGACGAGGTCAAGTTCGCCAAACTCGGTCTGGTCGTGATCGATGAGCAACACAAATTCGGCGTGCGACAACGGGCGACGCTCCGTCAAACGGGTTTTCTTCCTGAGCCGGCCAAACCGGAGGGGGACCCGAATTCCAGTGGAGGTGTGGTACCCGGAGCAGCCGTCCCCTACAGCGACCCGCATTATCTGGTCATGACCGCGACTCCCATTCCCCGCACCGTTTCCATGACGCTGTTCGGAGACCTCGACGTATCGACGCTGCGGGAGGCACCGCCAGGGCGGCAACCTGTGCATACGTATCTCGCGGACGAAGGCCGGCGTGCACGCTGGTGGGAATTCTTTCGGCAAAAGCTTCGCGAGGGGCGCCAGGGCTTCGTCGTGGCGCCGCTGGTCGATGAATCCGAGAACTTCTCGACTGCCAGCGCCGAGGAGTTGTTTGAAAGTTTGACAAACGGCGAGCTAGAGGCGTTTCGGGTCAATATCCTGCACGGTCGTCAGTCGCCGGAAGAGAAAGACGCGGCGCTCGAACGATTTCGTCGCGGTGAAACGCAGGTGCTCGTGTCCACACTCGTCATTGAAGTCGGCGTTGATGTGCCGAACGCCACGTTGATGACCATCGAAGGCGCCGAACGATTCGGACTGGCGCAGTTGCATCAACTCCGCGGGCGAGTCAGCCGCGGTGTGTATCCGGGGTACGTATGTTTGTTCGCCAATTCCGACAGCGAAGATGTCCGCCAGCGACTCGATTCGTTCTGCCGCACGACGGACGGATTCGAGATCGCGGAACTCGACTTCCGCACCCGTGGCCCCGGCGATTTACTAGGGGCCAAACAGCACGGCCTGCCTCCCCTCCGGATCGCGGACCTATTGCGCGACATCGACGTGTTGCAGGAAGCCCGCCGCGATGCTCAAGCCGTCATGCTCGGCGATCCCGAGTTGCACGACCCGGCCTGGGCCAAGCTACGGCGCATGGTATTGACCCGTTATGGCGAAGTAATGGAACTGGGAGACGTCGGTTGAATTGTATCGATCCGACCAATCCGACCGATCCGACCGATCCGACCGATCCGACCGATCCGACCGATCCGACCGATTAGTCCGATCAGCGAGAATTCTTTTTGCGCGCCAACTCGCACACCAGGATGTCGCCAAATGTTTGGAATTGCGCGAAGGGATTTGGCAATCCTAGATCGCGACTTTGCCGCTCAACGTCGGCCATGAATTGCTGTCGAGTCTGGCTGCTGCCGTTGATAAGAAACCATCGGACGACCGGCGCGTCGGAGCGAAGCCAATCGGGATCGATCTCGATTTCGCGAGCGGACGGTAGCGGGATCGCTTTGATCTGCAACCGATAGAGGCTGTTGACGGGGGCCAAGCAGTATTCCTCGAGCAACGGTGGGTGCGGGGATCGAAGTCCATCGGCCTCGACAAATCCGCTCCGCACGTAGCCGACGCTATCCGACGGCAAGGCATGGTGATTCACAAACTCGACCGCGCCGCGCCAATCTTGGTTCCGGTCGCCAATGAGTCGGTTGTCACGACGCCATTGTTGCCACATTCCGGCGGTCCACAGGGATGCGACAATCGTAATTCCAGCGACGGCGAAGCGCATCCGAGCGGACGGGAAGAGACGCCCGAGAACCGCCGCGCCAATCGGCGCCGCCACGAGCGACGAGACCAGATAGCGTCCTAGGAACAACGCGGCCAGATGCCGGCGCGTCGCAATCCACGCCAAGACGGCGGGAACAAACAGCAGGCAACTGATGAGTGACATTGACCGCCGAAGCGTCGAGTTAGCTGCGTCTGGTTCCGACTTCCAGCCACGTTTCAATAAGATCCAAGCCACGAGCATCGCGACCGGGGGAAACAAGTACACTTCGAGTCGCAGCGAATGCCAGAAGTCGTAGATGTTCGGTTGTTTGACGAATTGTTCCCACAGTTCACGCCGCGAACCGACCTCCGCCAGATGCCGTACCGTCGGTAGTGCGGCGGCCGCGACGAGCGTCAAGTCCAGCGCCAGTTGTCGCCAGCGATAACACTCGCGGCTGTCGCGACGGAGCATCGCGTCGAGCAGGAACACAATTTCAGCCGCCAGGAACAACGCTGAGGTGTAGTGCAGATAGAACTGCAAAACAGCACCCATCACGAACAGCATGCGGCGCGTCACGGTCACCTGCCGCGCTAGCTCCCACACGACCATTGCGTGGCACCAAGCGACAACCTGCAAGAACGCGTACGGCCGCGCTTCCTGTGAATAAAAAATGCAGTTGCGATCGAGCGCCACGAGTGTGGCCGCAAACAACCCGGCGGCGACCGAACCGGTCCACCGAGCGGTTGCGGCTCCGGTCACTCCAATTAAGACCAAACCCGCAATCAATGAGGAGAGTCGCAACGACACTTCGCTCAATCCGCCCACCCCCACGACCAGTCGCAGCAGATAGAAGAAGAGGGGAGACTGATTGCCGATGGCGGCGCGCGGCGCGACATCGCCCCAGGAACCGCTCACGCACCACGCCGTGTGCAATTCATCGAGCCACAGACTTTCCTGCAACTGCGGCCAACGCAACCCAAACGCAACCATCGCGATCACCAGTCCAGCAAAGATCGCCGGGCCGCGACGGACGGATGCGTCAGAATGTGTCTGTGGAATTTTCATGACGTTGCTTCATCCTAATCGGCCGACCGCTGAGGTTGAACGTCGATCCCGCTCGGTTTCGCGGTCGTATTCGGAATCGCCAGACTGGGGCGACTATTCCTCATCCCGTCATCTCCTCATCCCGTCATCTCCCCATCCCGTCATCTCCCCATCCCACCGTCTCCTTATCCCTCCATCGCTTGACCTGCGTGTCACGCACCGCAGCACCAGCGAGTTATCTTTGGTACATTCCGGCCGTGAGCAATCCTTTCCCATCGTTTCCGCGCGTGGAGTTTCAGCCGCATCCGTTGCTGCGCAGTGGGCACGCCCAAACGTGTTTCACAGCGTTTTGGACGGGCAGTCAGTCGCCGTACCGTGCTCGACAACACATCATTCCGACGACGCACGGCGACCGGTTAGTACTGCATGACGATCAGCCTGACGGCTGGCGCGACGGGGACGCCGCGGTGTTGCTGATTCATGGGTTGGGAGGCTGCCATCGCTCGCCGTATGTGGTGCGGATAGCAACGAAGCTGAATGCGCGCGGCCTGCGCACATTTCGCCTGGACATGCGCGGCTGCGGCGTCGGCGACCGGCATGCGAAGCTGCTCGGGCATGCGGGCCGGAGCGAGGATGTGGCCGCGGCGGTCGAGTTTCTACAACAGATCTGCCCCCAATCCCGGCGCGTCGCGGTCGGGTTTTCGCTCGGCGGAAACTTGCTGCTGAAGTGGCTCGTCGAGTCAGGTGCGAATGGAGCTACCGGAGTGCATCGCGCCATGGCGGTGTCCGCCCCGATTGACCTAGCCCTGTGCGCCCGAAGCATGCAACGGGGTAGTGGGCTGATCTACAGCCGCTGGTTTGTGCGCTTGCTGGTTCGACAATTGCGCCAGCGGAGTGCCGAACTGCCCGATCTAGGACGGATCGATCTCGCACGTCTTCCCCGCACGTTGTACGAATTCGATGATCGAGTCACCGCGCCGTTGAGCGGATTCTCCGGCGCGGACGAATACTACGTGCGTTGTAGCTCCGCACTGGGGCTGAATGCAATTCGAACTCCGACGGTCCTCTTGACGGCAGCCGACGACCCGCTGATTCCCGTAGAAATGTACACCGCGATTCGCCCGTCTGACTCGGTCGCCGTGCGAATCACCCAGCATGGCGGACATGTTGGATTCTTCGGCCGCAGCGCGCACGATCCAGATTGGCATTGGCTCGACTGGCGCGTTGTGGATTTCGCGATGGACTCGGAAATTACCTGAGTACGGGGTACTGGGTACTGCGTAGACGATCGGTTCAGCGCCGGGTTTTCCAGTCCACGTTTGCTAATCGAGCCAAAGCGATTTGCAACGCGTGCGTGCCATCACGACCGTGGCCTTGGGCTTTGAGGGCGATATAAAGCTGATGGGCGAGGGCTAATCCTGGCAGGCATAGTCCGAGGCGCTTCGCTTCGTCCAGCGCGATACCCATATCCTTGATGAAATGTTCGACGAAGAATCCTGGATCAAAATTGTTGTTGATGATCCGCGGCCCGAGATTGGAGAGGGACCAGCTGCCGGCCGCTCCCGGGGTCACCGACTGCAGCACGGTGTTCAGATCAAGTCCCGCGCGATAGGCATACAGCAGCGATTCGCACACGCCGATCATATTTGACGCAATCAGGATTTGGTTGGCCATTTTTGTATGCTGCCCCGCTCCGGGACCACCTTGGTAGACGATGGTCTTTCCCATCGCCTCCCAGCACGGCCGTAACGCCTCGACCACTTCTCGGTCGCCCCCGATCATGATCGATAGTCGCGCCTCGCGAGCGCCGACGTCACCGCCTGAAACGGGGGCGTCCACGCTATGTACACCTTTGGCTTGCGCCGCGCGGTGAATTTCAACCGCCAGCGACGGCTCGCTCGTCGTCATGTCCACCAGCACCGTGCCGGGCTTGCTGCCGGACAGGGCGCCTTGGGGACCGATCAACACGTCGCGCACATCGCTCGGAAATCCCACGATCGAGAAGACAACGTCGCTCCGCTCAGCGATCAACCGGGGGCTTTCGGCCCACATCGCACCTGTGGCCAGTATGGGCTCTGCTTTGGACTTGCTGCGGGTGAATACGGTCGCGGCAAAGCCTTTCGACAGCAAGTGACCGCACATGCTCGACCCCATCACGCCGAGACCGATCCAGCCAATGCGAGTGACTCCGGGAGTGATTTTCAATTGGGGAACGGTCATGAAACAGTCTTTGCTAAATGATCGCGAGAACGCGCCACGCCTACCAGCGAATGTGGGGCGGATTCAAGATCTCAGAGAGAATGATCGCGTTGCGAAGATTCTGCGGTGAACGCAACAGCGCCGAGAAAGTCAACGCGGGGACCTGAACGGAAGCAGCTTTGGCGGCCGCCGTTTCTTCGTCGTCGAGAGTTGAGTCTTCCGCTCGAGCTGTCGAGGCACCAAGCCGGCCCAACCGGTGCTCGAATGTTTCGTGCAAATGCGACTCAATGGCCTCATCGGTGGATCTCACTACTTCGCCAAGGTGCGACGCGCGCTCTTTGAATAACCCGCTATCGAGATGCCGGGAAACGTAAGCCGAAACCTGATCGCCGGTGACTTCCTCGGCTTCCACGACTTCCGCATCCTGCACTTCAGCACTCGGAGCGAAACGCGAGAGGGGCGCCACGGGCGCCTCCCTGAGGGGCGTGGGGGGAGGCGAAACAGGCGGGCGCGGAGGGGCGGGCTGCGCGCCTGGCTGGCGGGCCCGCATTGCCGCGGCGCGTTTCAAAAACTCCTCAATCTCATTCATATCAAGTCTTCGCCGCAGTGGGTGCTGTTGCCGCGATCGAACGCCGCATTTCGGTATCTGCTTGCAAGTTTCGTAGCTTGTTGTAGTCCAAGATACTCAGCTTTCCGGACCGGAACGCTTCGGCCATTGCCTTGGGCACTTCGGCTTCCGCCTCCACTAACGCAGCACGGCTCCCTTCAATGGCCGCGATGTTTTCCTGTTCGTGAGCCACAGCCATGGCACGGCGGCCTTCCGCGCGGGCGCGGGCCACGCGAGTATCGGCCTCCGCTTGGTCGGCCTGGAGTCGCGCGCCAATATTCTGTCCGACTTCAATATCGGCGATGTCAATCGACACGATTTCGAACGCCGTTTGCGCGTCGAGACGCCGCCCCAGCACGGCCTTGGAAATCACATCCGGATTCTCGAGCACCGCCTTGTGACTCGCGGCGGAACCAATTGCACTGACAATTCCTTCGCCGACGCGAGCGATGATCGTTTCTTCCGTCGCTCCACCGATCAGTTTTTGAAGGTTCGCGCGGACGGTGACGCGAGCATTCACCTTGAGTTCAATCCCATCCTTGGCGACGGCGGTCAGTTTTGTCTGCTGGGAGCCTTTCGGCGGGCAATCGATCACTTTGGGGTAAACGCTCGTCTGAACTGCCTCCAGCACATTTCGTCCCGCCAGGTCAATCGCGGTCGCTTCCCGAAACGTGAGCTGAATCATCTTCGCCTTACTGGCTGCGACCAGCGCGCGGGTCACCAAGTCAACGTGCCCGCCAGCCAGATAATGCGCTTCGAGCGCCCCCGTCGTGATATCGCGGCGATCGAGGCCCGCAGTTACCAAAGTGATCTTGGAACGCACAATGACGTCCGCGCGGACCTTGCGAAAGGTCATCCCCAACAGATCCCAGATCGTAATTCCCGCGCCGGTTAGCACCGACTGAATCCACAGCTTGAAGTATCCAGCAAAGATGACAAACACAATCAGCAATAAGACGAGGACGACGATACCGCCCACAATTCCCGCAATTTGTGTCTTGGTCAATTGGGCAAGCAGTTCCATGTATCAGTCCTTGTAATTCATCCGTCGCAGAAGAACATCGCAGTTGAAGAGTCAGTCCTGTACCGGTCCGCGCAGCCATTGTCAAGCCAGCGGGTCGTCAATACCCAGCGAATCGATCGGTCGCGACAAGAGATCATCGGCTTTTTCCGCCAGCGTTTCGGCCGGAGAGTCTGGCTCACTCTCCTCGCACGGTCGGACAACAAGGCGGCCCATACGTACGTCAACGACCTCGACTGGCGAGTGCTCGTCAATCGCCATTCCTAGGCTTACTGCTTCATACGAGCGCCGATCGATTACCACTGACCCGCCCGGCAACATCTTGCAGTTACTCCTACCACGCCGCCCGAGCAAGTTCTTAAGTCCGCGATAGGATTCGGAATCCGGCAACACCTCGTCGGGATGTTCGGGCAGTTTTCCCAGAATGCGCCGCCCGATCGGGGTGTTGGGCCAGATATGTACTCCGGCGGCGATTACCGCCGGCACCACAGCGGCCGTTACGGTCAACATGATCAGACCAGTCTGTACGCTCTGCATGAATGCCACCACGATCGCGCCTAGGAAGCACAGCGCCGCGAGCACTCCGAGCACTCCCCCAGACGGCACGAAGATCTCGACACAAACAATCGCGATGCCAGCCAGTAGCAACAGAATTGACCAGAGATACGGTTCCATGATTCTCCCGATTATACCTGACGCGGGCTTGTCCGGGCGGTCCGCCATCGCGTTGCTACGGTTGCCGCACCGTTGTTTCCACCATCAACATCGTTTTCATGGCCGTTCGCGGCGTGTCAACCGAGTCGGCGTTCGACGGGCTCCACCAGCAAATAGTTACCGCGATCCGCCACCGCAATAATATCAGTTCCCTCGGGAATGGCTTGGCCATCACTGGCGACGCTGACCACATCGTCACCGAACATCGCCTTGCCAGACGGCATCAATGGAGTCATCGTGCGTCCGCGTTTACCAAGTAGGTGTTGCAAATGCACCAACGCCTCGCGGTGGCCCAGCTCTTCAGCTTCCTCTTCATCCGGCGGCGTGAGGATCATCCGTTTCAACACCGGAGCATCCGGCAGATAGCGACGAATTATAACCAACGCCGCGAACGCACTCGCCCCGATGACTCCCAAGGTCGTCAGCGAGCCGGGCAATTGGCCAAGTTGATAGGCATTCCGCGGGATCACAAACGTTTGGCTGGCCAGGATGATCGATGCGATAATCAACAATCCGCCGCCAAGCCCAAATACAAACCCTCCTGGCAGGATGAAAATCTCGATTAAGACACTGACCACTCCCGCGATGAACAGCAGCACCTCCAGCCATCCCGCGGTGCCATGCAATGCGTGACTCCAGAAATACAGCACGAAGCACACGGCGGACACAAAGCCGGGCACGCCCACTCCCGGTTGCGAGAATTCGATCATCAAGGCGAACACGGCAACGAATAGTAAAACGCCGGCGACTCCTGGATGAGCCAACCGCTCAATGAAGAGATGCGCCCAATTCGGCTCGATTGCTACCAGCTCCCCTTCCACGTGATACGACGCCTTCAGTTCATCGATCGTCCCGGCAACGCCATTCGCCAGCTTCAGCTCAACCATTTTTGCTCCGCGCAGCCCTTCACGCAGATCGAGCACGTCGCCGCGCGTCCAGGCGCCGGGATCGTCCTGGCTAGCCAATTCGTCGGCACAGAAAAATCGGACCTCACCAGTGGCTTTGCGACTGTATTGATGCACTGCAAGACTTGGATCGAGTGCGGCAGCAAAGAGGGACCACTCCCGGTCTATTGCTCCCGCGGTCTCCCGGAAAGAGGTCAGCAGGGCTTCCCGATCGCGCAGATTTGTTTGGTCCGAACCGTCTCCACCGAGCACGGCATTTTCTCCCACGACCAATTGATCGCAAGCCAATGCGACCAGTGCCGCCGATCCGCGCGCTTCCTGCGGAACGAAGGCGACCGTGCGAACCTTATTCATCTCTTCCGAGGCTAGAAACTGTGCGAACCGCCAACTGTCGGCCGCCGATCCGCCATCGCTCTCAATCACCACGCAAACGAAATTGAATTCGCCCCGCGACAGCCGATCGCGCAGATTGCGCTCCATGAAAGTAATCTGCTGAGCGTGGATCGGGCCGCGTAAATCGACTCTGACCGGTTTCCACTTTCCATCGAGCGCGGGATTCTCCTGCAAAGCCGTAGCTGGCAAGTTCAATGCCGCGGCCAATTGTCTGCGGTCCGCCGCCAGATGACTCACGAATCCATATTTCAATCGCAAATCACGGCCTGTAAACTTCGCCCAGTCTCCGGCTCGCGATACCGTCTCGACTGAACTCACAGCCGCCTTCTGCTGCAACTCCCGCAATTCGTCGTCGAGCACATACCGCGCGCCGTCGGTCGTTTGGGCCTTGTAAACGGTCAACTGTTTGTCAAGCATTCCCAACGCGATAGCGCTCGGGACTGTTCGGCGGCGTTCCGCGATTTCGCTGTATCCACGGCGAATCGTCAAGTCGATAAACGTCTCATCCCGCCCAGCCTCGCCAAACTCTGCATTCTCAGCGATAACGATCTCTTCGCAGGCCAAAACTGGCAACACGGCGTGTCCAAACACACTCTGAGGCAAGAAGGCCACACTGCGCACTCCGTTCAGACGCTCGCTGGCAAGATACCGCGCCAGTGACAGGCAACGCTCGAATTCCGACCCTTCGCCATGCTGTCCTTCGTTCCCCAGAAACTCGATAACAAGTACCGGACGAGACGCGCCGCTTGTCGCGCTGCGAATAACCTGATCAATCTGTCGCTTCGCTTGAGTGTCGACCGTGCCAACAATTGGCAGCGTCACTCTGACCAAATGTGCTGCACGTGCGACGGGCGCTGATTCCGCTGGCGCAACGGGAACGGGCGCGGCTGGAACGGGCGCGTTGCGACCTGCCGGCGCATCGGGTTGAGTCGCCAACGAGAAATGTGGCGCAAGTGCCACGCAGAACCAGATCCAGATTATAGAAGTGCCCAACCAATGACACATTGTCATACCCCAGTTCAATCCGCTCGATAGGAACTCACCGAAACGCATCGGCAGACACCGGTGCGTTGTCGGCATGTAGGCCGCAGGTTGTTCGCCACACGGGAATAAGTCTTTTCCGCGTCGAGGTTCATGCTCGTGCGAATTATAGGTCGCGCTGCCGTGATCGCAAAGGCAGCGCCCGCAGCGTCAGCAGTCTGGACCGTCACAATTCGAGCGAGCAAAGTGGAATCGGCTAGCGTCCGGTCGGCACGGCGCTGGTCGGAGACTCGCCGAGCGATATACTGGGCAAGGACGAGGGTTACGGCAGAAAATCAACGCGTTGGAGCCGGTGATGAAGATTATGGACAAGCTCAGGAATTTGCTCGTTATGGCGGCCTCCGATGGCAGTCTGACAGAAAGCGAGATTCGATACCTCATGGATCGCTGTCAAAAGTGGGGACTGACAGAATCGTCGCTTGCCGACGCGATTGGGTATGCATTGTCTGGTGCTGCCGAATTGACAGTTCCACCGCGCGAGTCCGAACGCCTGGAGATGCTCGAAGACTTGATGACGATCATGGCGGCAGATGGCAATCTCGCCGAGACGGAGCGCAATCTCTTCGCCGTGGCCGCCGCCAGGATGGAAATCTCGGAAGCCAAATTGAATCGCTTGATCGACAAGCTCACACAACCAAAATGAACTCGGTCGTGTTGGAGTCGGCACAATAAACGGCGGAGATGGTTACTTTTCGCCAGCGGAACGATCAGGACGAGGCCTATGACCCGCTGCCAACCACGTCGACTCGCGCTCTTCGTAATCTTGGCATTCTGTTGCTGCCCACCACCCGTCTCCGATGCCGAGGAGTTTGACAAGGAAGGGCTTGAGTTTTTCGAACAGCGAATTAGACCGCTCCTGGTTGATCGCTGTTACAAATGCCATAGCGAGAAGGCCGAGACAGTCCAAGCAGACTTGTATGTCGATACTCGTGCCGGATTGCTCAAGGGTGGCGATCAGGGCCCGGCGATCGAGCCGGGAGAACCGTCGCGAAGTCTGCTGATCAAGGCTGTCAAATATGAAATGGATGATCTGAAGATGCCGCCGGACAGGCGGCTCGAAGATCAGCAGATCGCCGATCTGGAAAAGTGGATCAAGATAGGCGCCCCCGATCCACGGAAGCCGGGGAAGAAGTCCATCACCGGTCATTCCACATGCGACGTCGGGGCGGTGCCAAATGGGGTGCCATGCCGGCCGTCCCTCGCATCGCTGGCGCCAAACGTGAAAAGGCCAGGCTAACGCCCAATGGCACTTACTTTGAGCGGAATGGCGCTAGCCCTTAGGTTTGGCCACATCTCGAAAACTGCTC